>DATGMS010000055.1:0-2449 GCA_035307285.1 Cyclobacteriaceae bacterium | reverse complement strand
TTTATTTCCCAACAAGTATCCGAACACCTCCAGACTTTCCACATTCTTAAAGATAACATTGAGCATACCCACAATGGGAACCACCAATATCATCCCGATAACGCCCCATACCATGTTGGCTAACACGACGATCACGATGATGAAAAATGGGTGAATGTCAACCTGGTCACCTACCACATAGGGCTCTAGTATATAACTCTCTATAAACTGCGCCACGCTAAACACAATCACTACGCCTATCAGGGTGCCTGAATCTCCACCTGAAGCAACTCCGAGCGCCATTGCCAAGATAAAGCCAATGATGTTTCCAAAGTAGGGTATCAATGACAGGAAAGCGGCGAAAATACTGATAAAAATAAAGTTATCCACGCCTGAGATCCATAAGCCGACGGCGTAGAACACGCTAAGGAAAATGATCAGCAGGAATTTACCAAAAAGATATTTTTGGGCCACTTCAGCGGTCTTTTGGATTACTACTCCGACTTTTGTTCTTTTCTCAAAGGGAAATAACTTCAAGATAAAGTGTTTGAACCGTCTCCTATAATTAAGCAAAAAGAAAATATAAATAAAAGTCAAAAGAAAATTCCCTATGAAGCCAGACACAGCGTTTATGGCCTGAAAAGCTGCCTCCCCGTTAGACTCCCCTGTGGAGAAGCTGGAAATCTTATTTTCTTCTTTATATGTTTCCAGTTGCTCCTGATCAATGGGTGTCCGCGTGAGAATGTAATTTTCGAAGCGTTGAATTTGAGGCTGGATGACTTCGGTGATTTTGTTCCAATCTTCCATAAATCCCTTTACCTGGTAGGAGATAAGAAAAAGGAAGCCAAGGGTAAGTATCAGCAGTAACAGCGTGTTGATAAAAGAGGCAACCATCCTGTTGAAGCGCCAGGATTCTAACTTATTGTTTAACGGAATGAGTAGTAGTGCAAAAAGTATCGCCGTCAGCAAGGGTTTTAAGAAACCTTGAGCTTTGACCAGTCCCCAGAAAAAAAAGCAGGAGGACAAAATGATTAATGTGATGTTGAAAAGTAAGTTTTTCCTTTTCTCAGACAAGAAGCTAAAATCACTCATAGGGGAAGTTTTTGATCAATCCTCCCCAATTTCCGTACCTACTTTGTCAGTAGATTATCAGCATAGCTGCTTCCAATCGGAACCAGGGACTGACCTAGGGTCAATTGATGCCGCTCTATTTTGGTTATCTTTTCTTTGTTCACAATAAAGGATCGGTGCACCCGGATAAAGTTTTTGTTTAGCAGTGCTTCTGCCTCGCTGAAAGTCATTCTTGATAAATGTTTTGCCCCTTCAAGTTGAAACGTAATGTAATTTCCATTCGCTGCAAGAAACAGAACGTCATCAAGAAAGACCTTCACCTGCTCGTACCCCGTTTTGATAAAGAGATAGTCTTGAGTGGAGCCGCTATTACGCAATTGCCACAGCTCGTTGGCTTTGGTGCAAGCTTTGGTAAATCGAGCCAGGCTAAATGGCTTCAATAAATAATCCACCGCATCCAGTTCAAAGCTCTTGACAGCATGTTCAGAATAGGCGGTGGTAAAAACGATCATCGGCTTCGTCCTTAGCAGGGTGGCAAATTCCATCCCTGATATGTCCGGCATCTTGATATCGAGAAACAGCAGATCCACCTGTTGCTGTTGCAAATAGTCAATGGCTTTAAATGCATCGGTATAAGTTTCCTGAAGATCCAGGAAACTGACTTTGGAAGCGTGGCTTTTGATTACTTCCAAGGCTAACGGTTCATCATCTATCGCAATTGCTTTAAGCATTTCCTTCTTTCAGTTGGATGGATAAATGTACAAAATATTCCAATTCATTTTCCCGGATGATCAATTCGTGCCGATCTGGGTAGAGGAGGTTCAGCCTTTGTTTTACATTGGCAAGCCCTATTCCTGAGGCCTGTCTTTCCGGATCATCACCCGCGGCCCTGTGGATGCTGTTGTTGATGTCCATATGTACGGCTCCCTCTATACAACGCAAACTGATCTTTACCCAGGATCGTTTTTGTAAGCTGATGCCATGTTTGAAGGCGTTCTCTACGAATGGAATCAACATCATAGGGGCTATTTCACCCGTGCAATTGTCGTCTGTTCGGTTGAAGATTATTTCGATATTTTCCTGTTCCTTGGTGCGGAGGAGTTGCAGGTCAACATAGTTAATCAAGTATTCTTTTTCCCTTTCTACAGCGATTCGGTCCTGGTTGTTTTCATGGAGCATAAAGCGCATCATGTCCCCGAGCTTTTGGATCCCTTCGGCCGTCCTCTCGGAATTTTCCTGTAGCGCCATTCCATACAATGAGTTCAGGGCATTGAAAAGGAAATGGGGATTGATCTGGGAGCGGAGAAACTGCAGATCGGCTGACTTTTGGTCAAGCTGGTTGGTGAGTGAGCCGATTCTTCCCAATACTTTGTGGTATTTGTAGAAAAGTGATTGGGCA
>DATGMS010000054.1:0-2029 GCA_035307285.1 Cyclobacteriaceae bacterium | reverse complement strand
AAATCTTATTTTTTCACCGTTTAGCGTGAGGGAAAAATCATTCTTATCTACGGTAAATTCCCGTCCCTCAGCATCTTCATGATACCACTTTTCTTTTGAAACAATGATTTTAAAAATCTCATACCGGTCCTGATCCAGGTTCCTTTCCACCACTGCGGCACTTTTCAAAGAAATGACAGCCTCTCCGGTAAAGCCACCTGTCACCAATGCGATTTTTTTCTTCATAGGTTAAATATTCCAGCTGCGAATTACAGGATTTTTTAACGAAAAAATAAGTATCTAGAGAGCTATCTCCCAACTATTTTATTCCACCAAAAACCCCAAAACACATGTTCTTGTGAAGGATTTCTGTATTTTTAAAACCAACCTTTTTCATCAGGTCTAGCTGGTAATTGATCGATCTGGGCGAATCTTCCTTTGCCACATAGGCCAATACATATTCCCGATATTTTTTCCCCTTCAATCCTTCGAGGTAGTCACCATATCTTTCCCAAGAATACTCGTTCAATGAATCAGTTTCTTGTGTAATCAAATCGGAAATCATAAAACATCCTCCGGGCTTGAGAAGCTTAAAGATCTTGGCAAACGTCGTTTCCCAGTCTAGGTCCTCCCTTAGATGATGTAAAACCGCACCGGCCAGAATGATATCGAATTTATTTTCTTCCAACACCACCTCCCTGATGTCTCCCTGAATGGCTTCTACCTTAGTATTGGTTGCCATCGAGACCCTTTCCACCGCCTTATCCAGCATGGGCTGGCTAATATCCACCAAAGTACAGTCAAGCCTGGGGATTTTAGACAACATCATCAAGGTGTAGTTTCCTGCGCCACAGCCTATATCCAACAAATTCTCAGCATTGGGAACGATCCTTTTGGCGGCTTCGGTAATCAGCTCCAGTGAAATCTTGGCATCTACCGTCGACGCTTGCCCCGTGTCAAGGTCCGAAAACCGTTCAACGTCCTTGTTAAACCTTTCTTTAATCTCTTGTACAGTTGATTTTTTCATAAGACATTGAAAGTATTAATATTTCTCCAGTTATGTCCCAAGAGTACCTAAAGAAATTTTAGCAGGCGGCTTTCAAAAATATGTCGCCACGGCTTAGTACTTTGTATCTCGTACTTTTATACAAAAAATGGCATGAAAATCAACCAGCGGATTCAAATTATAGGAAAAGTCCAAGGAGTTTTCTTCAGAAAAAGCACCCAAGAAATGGCGCATCAGATCGGCATCACAGGATGGGTGAGCAACAAGCGGGATGGATCCGTTATGGCCGAAATCGAAGGAACCTATGAGGCTGTAAGGCAAATGGAGGACTGGATGCGTTCAGGGCCCGAAAGGGCGATTGTGGAGGAAATTAATATCGTAAAAGGAGAAGTTAAAGGCTATGAGGAATTCGAAATCTTGGTTGATAGTTGATCACATGCAGTTCCTAGTCGATTTCTTGTCTCGTACCTTACGTCTTTATTCTCAGATCAAGCGATCTTCAGCTGCCCCTTCCGCTTAATGACCTTGACCCCGAAATAGTCGTTGATAAAGCTCTTACAACGGTTTTCGGCGAATTCGGCCCTGCTTTCTGTATCATAAAGCAAGGTCATGCGCAACATGGTTTTGACATAGGATTCATGTTTCCCCAGCTCTTTCAGCCATAGTCCAAGTTGCATTTGCCAGTCATCCTGGTATTTTTCCAAATGGCTACGGCCGTCAAAAAGAAACTCCAATTGGTTGCTGGTATACTGGTACCGGTAGATCCCGCTCAGTTGTTCGTAGATTATGCTGATACGGTCTTTTGGAAACTTGTTGTTACCTAAAATCTGAACATAGGTATCGTCCATTAAGCCCAGCGGATTGTACCATAAGGTATAAGCCTTCCTCAATTCCACCACCATTTCCTCCAGCAGGCGTTCTTCAAGGAGTGACTGCGCCTGTCTGAACAGGTGATTTTTGTCTAATGGAAAAAGTTTTTGAAGCATATGGAATAAATCGACCGCAAAATAAGGCTTTCTTACCATAATATAAACTAATGGTGAA
>DATGMS010000053.1:0-9700 GCA_035307285.1 Cyclobacteriaceae bacterium | reverse complement strand
ATCTGACGGGGTCTTCCGATAGGTTCGTTATTCTCTCTCATTTCTTTCCATTGGGCAATCCAGCCAGGAAGGCGTCCCAAGGCAAACATCACGGTAAACATATCGGTAGGAATGCCTAGCGCCCGGTAAATAATTCCCGAGTAGAAATCCACGTTTGGATAAAGTTTTCTATCCACAAAATATTGGTCATTCAAAGCCGATTCTTCCAGTTCCTTGGCAATGTTAAGAATAGGATCATTCACGCCCAGTTTGCTTAAAACGTCATCAGCAGCCTTCTTGATGATTTTGGCGCGAGGATCAAAATTCTTGTAAACTCTATGGCCAAAGCCCATCAATCTAAAGGGGTCGTTTTTATCCTTAGCCTTGGCGATGTATTTTTTAGAATCTCCGCCGTCGGCTTTAATGGCTTCCAGCATTTCTATTACCGATTGGTTAGCACCTCCATGGAGCGGTCCCCATAGCGCGTTGATTCCCGCGGAAATAGAGGCATAAATGCTGGCCTGAGAAGAGCCCACCATTCTGACAGTAGAGGTGGAACAGTTTTGTTCGTGGTCGGCATGAAGAATAAGCAATTGATCGAGCGCCTTGACGATCACAGGATCTACTTCATATTTTTCTGCCGGAAGGGCAAACATCATCTTCATGAAATTACCACAATAGTCTAGGCTATTGTCTGGATAATTAACGGGATGCCCCATTTTATTTTTGTAAGCCCAAGCGGCAAAGGTCGGCATTTTCGCCAATAGCCGTATGATGCTTAATTGAATTTCATCATCGGAACGGTTAGGGTTCAGTGAAGTAGGGTAGAACGCAGTCAAGGAACAGATCAAAGAGGACAAGACACCCATGGGGTGGGCGACAGAAGGGAAACCGTCTAATATTTTCTTGATGTCTTCGTGAACAAGCGTATGGAGGGTGATGTCTCTGGAGAATTTTTCGTATTCTTCTACAGTAGGAAGTTCACCATATATTAAAAGATAGGAAACCTCCAAAAAGTTGGATTTTCCTGCCAGTTCTTCTATTCCATATCCTCTGTACCTCAAAATACCCTCTTCTCCATCAAGAAAAGTGATGGCACTTTGGGTTGCACCTGTGTTTTTATAACCAGGATCCAGCGTAATCAATCCTGATTCGCCCCTTAATTTGGCAATGTTGATCGCCTTCTCGTTTTCAGAGCCTTCGATTACAGGTAGTTCGTATTCTTTTCCATCAAAGGATATCTTTGCAGTTTCAGACATGTGCGTATATATTTATCTTATTTTGTTTTTTTAAAGTTCAATTTGCGCTTTAAGTTAAGAAATTAGTGCATATTTCACACCTCTTTTTATGCGGGAATATTCCTTTTCCGCCTACTACACGCTTGATCCATTTATTTTAAAAAACCACTTTTCAGTTGATCGTAAGTTAATGTAAAGTAAAAGCAGCGTATTCTATCGAAAAATCTAATTCCTTCGGAAGGTATTATTTTAGAAAATTGGTGCACCTTCAAATAAAATATGGCCCCAAAGGGGCCATATTTTTATTTACAGTAATTTTCAAAAACTTCTACAAGGTGGTCTCCGATGATTTTAGCATTCCTGCCTTCAATGTGGTGTCTCTCGATAAAGTGAACCAATTCGCCGTTTTTGAATAAGGCCATGGCGGGAGAAGAAGGAGGGTAGGGTAGAGAATATTCTCTTACTTTTGCAACCGCATCGGTGTCATTGCCGGCAAACACAGTCGCCAAAACATCGGGTTTGACCTCTGATTGATCCAAAGCATACTTCACTCCGGGTCTTGCTGCTCCGGCCGCACAGCCACATACAGAATTTACCACGATAAAGGTTGTGCCTTTATGTTCTTTTAAATGATTTTCAACGTCCTCGGCAGATCTGAATTCCTTAAAACCAACATTAGTCAATTCAGCACGCATGGGCGCTACTAATTCTTCAGGATACATAGCTATCTATTTATTTTGTTTCAATTCTTTTAATTATGTCTTAAAGACCACGGTCAACTATTTAATTGTCGAACATGGATCAGATTAACATATTTTCCTTTTCAATCTACAGTCTCCGTCTCCGGTACTTTCTATAAAAAGCCTAACTCTAATTTGGCAGCCTCAGACATCATGTCTTGCGAAAAAGGAGGATCAAAAGTCAGTTCTACTTCAACACTGTTGATCCCCTCGATCTTTTCGATGTTGGACTTGACTTCTGAGGGAATGGATTCGGCAGCAGGGCAATTGGGCGATGTCAAAGTCATCAATACAAATACGTTGTTGACCGGATATACGCTTATTTCATATATAAGTCCCAACTCATAGACATCCACCGGAATCTCAGGGTCATATACCTCCTTAATTGCTGCAACGACCTTTTCCTTCAAGTCTGGAATATTCAACACTTCATCTTTGTTCGTAACGTCTGACATGGCTTTATACATTAAATTTAGCCTGATAGGCTAAGGCAAATAATTTCATTTGCTTTATCATGGAAACCAATCCGTTGGACCGTTGAGAGCCAATGATGTTGTTCATCCCAATTTTGTTGATAAAGTATAAATCTGTATCCAAGATCTCCTGAGGGGTTCTTCCGGACAGAACCCGAATCAATAAACTGATCAAGCCCTTGGTAATATCGGTATTGGAGTCGGCAAGAAAGAAAACCTTATTGTCTTCAAATCTTGTTGTCAACCAGACTTTTGATTGGCAGCCTTTGATAATATTCTCCTCTATTCGCTCATTTTCCGGAAAAGGAGCTAATTTATCCCCGATCTCCATGATGTAATAAATAGTAGACTCCTTATCATCTCCAAGTATGCTGAATTCATCTATGATTTCTTCCTGGATTTCACGGGTATCTGTCATTTATTCTTGATTTTTGCGATTTTGCTCAGGCTTTGGTACAGCCGATCGATTTCATCTTTGGTGTTGTAAACAGAAAAGGACGCCCTTACAGTTCCCTCGATATCAAAACGCTTCATTAAAGGTTGGGCACAATGGTGTCCGGTCCGGACAGCTATACCGCCGGCATCCAGCATCATACCCACATCAAAGGGGTGCATATCTTTGATCAAAAAAGACAATATGCTCACCTTTTCCTTAGCCTCTCCGACGGGGATGAAACCCTTGATGCTACCCAAGGCTTCCTCCGCGTAATGCAGAAGCTCGTTTTCATGTTCCACCATTTTGGACTTGCCTAAATCATTGACAAATTCCAACGCTTTTTGAAAAGCAATGACGTCCGCAATGTTGGGAGTACCGGCCTCAAACTTAAAAGGAATATCGTTATAGGTGGTTTTTTCGAAGGTAACTTCCTTGATCATTTCTCCCCCGCCCATATAAGGAGGCATGGATTCCAGCACCTCTCTTTTTCCGTATAATATCCCCAATCCAGTAGGTCCGTAAATCTTGTGTGCAGAAAACGCAAAAAAATCACAATCCAGCTTCTGAACATCGATTTTCAGATGGGAGCTAGACTGCGCCCCATCCAAAAGCACCTTTGCACCAACTGCATGTGCTTTTTCGATAATGTATTCTACCGGATTGACAGTTCCCAAGGCGTTGGAAACGTGGACGATCGAAACTAACTTAGTCCTTGGACTGAGAAGTTTGTCGAACTCTTCCAGAAGAATTTCTCCGTGGTCATTGATAGGAATTACTTTCAGAACTGCACCCTTCTCTTCACAAAGCATTTGCCATGGGACGATATTAGAGTGGTGTTCAAGTGTGGAAATAAGTATCTCATCCCCCTCGTGTATAAACTTCCGTCCAAAGGTACTGGCCACCAGATTAATTCCCTCGGTGGTTCCTTTTGTAAAGATCACCTCCTCAGGTTCCTCGGCATGAATGAAATCCTGGACCATGATCCGGGTTTTCTCATAATATTCCGTGGCACGGGCAGCCAACGTATGCGCACCCCGGTGAATATTTGAGTTGTCCAGTTCGTAATATCGGGTCAATGCCTCAATTACCGGTTGCGGCTTTTGGGTGGTAGCCGCATTGTCAAAGTACACCAAAGGTTTCCCGTTAACTTCTTGGTGAAGCACGGGAAACAAACTTCGTATATGATGGAGATCAAGATCCATTTTAGAATTCACTGCCTAACCTTTCCGCTACCTGCTGCGTGCAATAATCGCGTAATTCATCATTTTTAATATGTTCCAAAACCTGTCCGGCAAAAGCATAAAGCAAAAGTCCCTTAGCCTTTTCCTTGCCAATTCCTCTGGCTTGTAAATAAAACAAAGCCTCTTCATCCAATTGTCCTGCAGTACAGCCATGGGAACATTTTACATCATCCGCCCAAATTTCAAGCTGTGGCTTGGTATTAAGTATGGCATCTTCCGAAAGGAGGATGTTACTGTTCTGCTGGTAAGCATTTGTCTTTTGTGCCTCCTGTCTTACGAATATCTTCCCGTTAAATACTCCCCGAGATTGGTCAGCCAAGATACCTTTGTATAGTTCATTGGATTCAGAATGGGGCTTGATATGATCCACATTCGTATGGTTGTCCACATGGGTTTTTCCATTCAAAAGGTATAGGCCATACATATTCCCTTCGCAGTTTGAATCCAACAGATTCAGACTTAAATTGTTTCGGATCATCCCCCCCTGGAGGGAGATCACTGCAGAGGTAAAGGTACCGCTACGATGGATATCCGTCTCAAAGTTACTCACTTCAATGGCCTGCCTGTTTTGATCCTGTACCTTATAATAATAAAGATGAGAGTTTTCCGCTACTGTAATCTCAGTGACATCGTTTAGGAAATAAGCCTCGTCGTCCAAGCTGATGATCTTTTCGATCAAGGTTATTTCTGCGTTTTTTCCAACGTTAATAAAAACGCGTGGAAAGATTGTCTGTCCTACAACGGATTGGTTGAAGCTTAATAAAACCAAAGGTTTTTTCAGCACCTTTCCATCAGGTATTTCGATAAATACGCCGTCTTGAAACATCGTCGTATTCAAGACCGTAAAAGGGTCTTTTTCTAGCTTGGCGATTTTACCGAATCCCTTTGCTTCAGCTTCTTCAGCAACAAGGGATAAAGGAGCAATCCGAAAGTCCTCTTGATCCCATTGGGATAGTTCCGGAGCGAAGCGACCGTTATTAAAAACAATAACGTCCGCATCCATACCTGGAATTTGCTCGTTAGCGACCCGTTCGGCAGTTAATTGCGCAGGTGCCGCTTCCGAAAAATTGGAAATAGCGCCTTCCAATTTTTTGGTGATTTGTGTATACTTGTATTCCTCAGCTTTATTGGATGGCAACCCCTCTTCTTTCAAAAGGGATATCGCCCGGTCTTTAATACCGGTGAACTTTACAGGAGTAAGTCCATTGGCTATCGCCTCCAAAAAAGCTTCTTTTGGAGAATTCTTTGTTGATATAGTCATTGTTTGAGGATTAATCGGTTATCAATAGAACAAAAATTAAAGGACAGTACCTGCCACTTCTTCTTTTATCCAATCGTAACCTTTTTCTTCCAATTCCAAAGCAAGGTCTTTGGATCCGGACTTAACGATTCGACCATTGAAAATCACGTGGACGTAATCGGGTACTATATAATCCAATAATCTCTGATAGTGGGTGACGACAATAGTAGCATTATTGGCAGTCTTCAACTGGTTTACCCCATTAGCAACAATCCTCAAGGCATCGATATCAAGTCCAGAATCCGTCTCGTCAAGGATGGAAAGGGTAGGTTCAAGCATGGCCAACTGGAAAATCTCGTTTCTTTTCTTTTCCCCGCCGGAGAAGCCTTCATTTAAAGAACGGCTCAACAATTTTTGGTCGATTTCCACCAGTTTCATTTTCTCTTTCATCAATGAAAGGAATTTAACGGCGTCCAAAGCCTCAAGTCCTCTGTGTTCCCGAACCTGGTTTACGGCAGTTCGCAAGAAGTTGGTGGTGCTCACTCCTGGAATTTCTACAGGATATTGAAAAGCCAAGAAAACGCCTTCCCTCGCCCTTTCCTCTGGAGAGAGTTCCAGTAAATCTATACCTTTAAAAGACACTGCACCTTCTGTCACTTCATATTCTTCTCTTCCCGCCAACACAGAAGCCAAGGTAGATTTTCCTGAACCGTTTGGCCCCATTATGGCATGGACTTCACCTGGATTTACTTCCAGGTTAATCCCTTTAAGAATTGGTGTTCCTTCAACAGATGCGTGTAAATTTTTTATTGATAACATGATAATTAGATTTTTTCTTTAAATAGTTTATCCCACACTTCCTTCCAGAGTAAGGGCAAGTAGTTTTTGTGCTTCCACTGCGAATTCCATCGGAAGTTGGTTCAGTACTTCTTTGGCGTAACCGTTGACAATCAAGGCTACAGCATCCTCGGTGGAGATACCCCTTTGATTACAGTAAAAAATCTGATCTTCCCCGATCTTGGACGTAGTAGCCTCATGTTCAACCCTTGAAGTAGAATTGTGAATATCGATATAAGGAAAGGTGTGCGCGCCGCATTGGTCGCCCATCAAAAGGGAATCACATTGAGAGAAATTGACGGCGTTAGTGGCACGCTTGGCAACTTGTACCAATCCACGGTAGGAGTTTTGGGACCTTCCCGCCGAAATACCTTTAGAAACAATCCTCGATTTGGTGTTTTTTCCCAAATGGATCATTTTCGTTCCGGTGTCGGCCTGCTGGAAGTTGTTGGTCACTGCTACCGAGTAGAATTCTCCTATAGAGTAATCGCCTTTCAGAATTACCGAAGGATATTTCCAAGTAATGGCTGAGCCGGTCTCCACCTGTGTCCAAGATATTTTAGCATAATCGCCGGCACATATTCCTCTTTTGGTCACAAAATTATAGATTCCGCCTTTTCCATCTTTGTCACCTGGGAACCAGTTTTGAACGGTGGAATATTTAACTTCAGCGTTTTTCTTGGCATAAATTTCTACCACTGCAGCGTGAAGCTGATTCTCGTCCCTTTGAGGAGCGGTACAACCTTCCAGGTAGGATACGTAAGAATCATCTTCTGCAATGATCAGGGTTCTTTCAAACTGCCCGGTATTGGCAGCATTGATCCTGAAATAAGTAGATAATTCCATTGGACATCTTACCCCTTTGGGAATATAGCAGAAAGAACCATCGGAAAATACAGCAGAGTTTAGCGCAGCGTAGTAGTTGTCAGTGTAAGGGACTACGGTACCGAGGTACTGTTTTACCAATTCAGGATGCTCAGTAACTGCTTCGCTGAAAGAACAGAAAATTATTCCCAGTTTCGAAAGACTTTCCTTGAAAGTCGTCCCAACGGAAACCGAATCAAGTACCACATCCACAGCCACTCCTTGTAGCCGTTGCTGCTCCTTTAACGATATCCCCAGTCTTTCATAGATCTGCAGTAATTCAGGATCTACATCCTTTAAGCTCTTCGGTTTATTATCTTGCTTAGGCGCAGAATAGTATTTTACGGCTTGAAAATCAATCTTCGGATAATGTACATTGGGCCAGGTCGGTTCTGTCATGGCTTCCCAAGTTCTGAAAGCTTTAAGCCGCCAATCAAGCAGCCACTCCGGTTCTTCCTTCTTCGCCGAAATCCATCTAACTATCCCTTCATTTAAACCAGTGGCAGACTCGTCTGTTTCATAGTCGACAAACCAACCGTGCTCGTATTCTTTGGAGGTTAATTCCTCTAAGATTTCATTGTCCTTACTCATAAATAAAATTATTTAGACTAATTATATTTTGTGTCGCAAAGATACAACATTAATCCAATTAGTAATGTTCGCCAATCATTGTAAATCTAAAAAAATGCATTGGGATTGTGGTTTATACACTTGGTAACAAGGAGATTAGGTCAGAGGGGGCAGTCAAAAAGCAGTTGCCCACTTCATGAAATAATAGACTTTATTCCTGATAAAACAATATCTAAATTTATATTAGATTTGATCTTATTTATTTTTGGGGTTGTCGGCGAACAAATTGATCGGGCGATTAATACTTTCTTCTAATACGATCAGGGTTTCTGTTCTGTCTATTCCTTCCACCTTCTGGATCTTATTAAGGACCTCTCTCAGGTGGTTGGTGTCTTTACAAATGATCTTGGCAAAGATGCTGTAGTTACCGGTAGTATAGTAGGCCCTTACAACCTCCGGTATCTCCTTAAGCCAATCGATTACTTTGTCATAAAGGGAGCTTTTCTCCAAATAAATCCCCAAGAATGCAGAAATGTCATAGCCCAATTTGGAAAAATCTATATTGAGGGTGGCGCTTTTGACGATACCCATATCCTCCAGCTTCCGCATTCTCACATGGACTGTACCGGAAGAAACAAATACTTTCTTGGCAATTTCGGTATAGGGGGTTTTGGCATCTTCATTCAATAAGGAGATGATTTTTAGATCTACGTTATCGATATCTAAATTTTTGTCCATGTTTTTGATCGTTATTTGCTAATTTGTGAATAAAGATGTAAGAAAATTATCATTCGCCAAAAATAAACAGCAATTTTTTTTAATTTTAGTAACTAACCCGTTGCAAAATAGTTTGTTTCTATTGAGATGAAAAAATATAATTAGGCAATTCCCCTCATTTTCGGGATGTATTATAATGGAATGTCAAATTTGGTTTATTTTTTAACATCGCTGAATTTTTGAGCTATTCCCAACCGGGATTGAAGGTGCTTGAATTGTGATAACTACAAAATTTACTTGGCAGCTTTTAAAGAAGATTCTCTTATGATCAGTTCCGATCTAAGCGTGATGGTATCTGTATTTTGTAAAATCTCCCCTAAGAATCCTCCTAGATGATTGACAAGATTTTTCATGGCGATTTCTCCCATTTCAAAGGCTGGATAGTTTATAGTGGTTAATTTAGGTTCCATCAGACGGGAGATCATATCGTTGTTGAAGCCTACAACAGCGATCTCCCCGGGAACGCTTATACCTTCCTGCTTTAACGCATTGATGCAGCTTGCCGCACAGCTATCATTGGAGATGAACAGTCCATCGGGTAATTTGGCCATTTTTTTTAGTCTTTGGACTATACCATCGCCTGAATCCTCACTCAGATCCGATTGGAAGATGTTTTCCTCCAAATAGGGAAGTCCATGGTCCATCAACGCATATTTATAGCCTTTTAGCCGGTTGGAGTAGACATTGATTCGAGTGTTGCCTAATATGTGGACAATATGCTTGCAGCCTTGTGCAATCAGGTGTGCTGTTGCATTGTAGCCCGCCTGTATATTATCTATAATCACACCGGTGCATTCCTCTTGTTCAGCAACCCTGTCATAGAACAGCAGCGGAATTCCTTTTGTAATAAAAGGCCTGAAATGTTCTATATTAGTGGGATCATCCACCATCGACACAATCAGTCCGTCCACGCGGCTGTTGTACATCATCTGGGCATTGGCAATCTCTTTTTCCACAGATTCCAAAGATTGGCTGATGACAAGGTTATAGCCGGCTTCATTGGCCACCTTCTCCATTCCTGCAATCGCCGAGGACTGGAATGGACTATTGAGCCTAGGTACAATGACTCCTATATTATTGGTGCGTTTGCTCCGTAGATTGGAAGCAAAAATGTTTGACCGGTACCCCATGGTCTTTGCAGCTAGGATAATCCGTTCCTTCGTCTGCCCCTTTACTGCCGGATGGTTGTTAAGCGCCCTGCTCACGGTGGTCGGAGATATCCCCAAGTCTTTGGCAAGGTCGTAAATAGTGACTTCTTTATCCATGAACGAAGATATCGTTTTCATCATTATAAATGCAACCGAT
>DATGMS010000052.1:0-3006 GCA_035307285.1 Cyclobacteriaceae bacterium | reverse complement strand
GTCGAGATATTTCAATCAGATAAGTAATGACCGTTCCGGGACACCAACCGAGAAAATTTCCGAGGCAGGCGTGGAGTATCAAATGGATGGCAATCTCATCGGAAGTAAGGCCAACGTAGGATTAGTCATAAAGCTGGATACCCAGCCAATCTCCGATTTTCTGGATACTCTTGAAAATGTCACTTTCAACCAGTTTGAACTGGAAATGGGACCTTTGGAGAATTTCCCGGATACGAAGCGTCCTATCTCGAACCTCATTATGTACTTCTCCGGTGATGACAACAAGATAATGCAGAGGAAAGATGGAAAGCTTGTTTCCGTTCAGGCCGAAGGGCAGGCACAGATAGAGGGGATTGATGCAGAGGGGGATATTGTACCTTCGGTGTTAAGGCCCAACTCCTTGATCTTTAACAGTGAAAAATTCACTTTTAGCCAACAGTTGAACTCTTACATCAATGCGGTGTACCGATCTGGCCTTGAAAAGACGGATTTGATCTTGTACCCGAGATTCCCAAGCGAGTCGGCGGCTTCCCTAAGTGGGTCAGGGGATGATGAGTTCAGACAGTCATTAAAAGAATACATAGTCAATAGAAACACCATTAAGCTGAAGGTATACTACTCCAAAGTTAAATAGGATTTAGCTTGGATTTAGCTTTTTAGTTATCCTGCCTGAAGATGAGAATGAGAGTAAATGGAAGTTCTCCGTTTGCTCTCTGCTCTTTTGATTGATTTTAGGGTGTGCGGAATATGTCAGAATCTGCAATTTTAGCTTTATTGGTACTTTTGATAATTTTTTGATAAAAAAGCAACAATAAATTAAATTATATCGCTATTTACCCTGTGTGGCAATAATAAGACCCGACATTAATTATTTTTTTTCACAATTAATCCGTTCCTTTGTCGAAGTTTAAACTTACAACTCGAATTTTTCATTATGTGTGGGATTGTAGCTTATGTGGGCCAGCAGGATGCTTTGCCCATTATTATCAAAGGCCTTAAAAGACTGGAATACCGGGGTTACGATAGCGCAGGGATCGCCTTGCTGAACAATAAGGGGTTAGCTGTTTATAAAAAAAAGGGGAAGGTAAGCCAACTGGAAGAATCCCTTTTCGGTAATCAGGATCTGACTTCAAAGATAGGTATAGGACATACCCGATGGGCTACCCATGGGGAACCCAACGATGCAAATGCCCATCCTCACTACTCCTCTAACGAAAGTTTTGCGATGGTTCATAACGGGATCATTGAAAACTATGAGGTTTTAAAACAGGACCTTATCAACAAAGGAGTAGAATTTAAGAGCGAGACCGATTCAGAAGTTTTTATAAATTTTATTGAGGACATCTATAAGAACAATGACTGCAGCTTGGAAGAAGCAGTGAGGCTTGCGCTTCACAAGGTAGTGGGTGCTTATGCCATTGTTTTGATCAACAAAGAGGAACCGGATACGCTGATAGCGGCAAGGAAAGGATCTCCCTTAGTTATCGGGGTAGCCCAGGACGGGTATTTTCTGGCTTCTGATGCTACTCCCATTATTGAATATACCAACCAGGTAGTTTATTTGGACGATTTTGAGATAGCTGTGATCCGGGACAACAAGCTTCAGATCAAAACTATCGAAAACGTAGAGACCAACCCGTATATCAACCAGCTTGAGATGGAACTGGAAGCCATAGAAAAGGGCGGCTATGAGCATTTTATGCTGAAGGAAATCAATGAGCAGGCGAAGTCAATTGCGGATTGCATGCGCGGAAGGCTGGACGCCAGAGCCGGAAGATTGGTTTTGGGCGGTCTCAGGGAGTACAGAAATCAATTCCAGAATGCCGACCGTATTACCATCATCGCCTGCGGTACTTCATGGCATGCGGGGCTAGTGGCAGAATATCTATTTGAGGAATTTGCCAGAGTTCCGACAGAAGTCGAATATGCTTCTGAATTCAGGTATAGAAACCCGGTAATTAACGAAGGGGATTTTGTAATCGCTATTTCTCAATCGGGGGAGACAGCCGATACACTCGCTGCCATTGAGCTAGCAAAGTCCAAGGGAGCGACCATCTTTGGAGTGTGTAATGTGGTAGGATCCTCCATACCGAGGGCCACCCACGCAGGCTCTTACACCCACGCGGGACCGGAGATAGGTGTTGCTTCTACCAAAGCATTTACAGCCCAGATTACGGTGCTTTCGATGATGGCTATGATGCTGGGATATCAGAGGGGAACTTTGACAGAAACCAGATATATGGAACTATTGAGTGAGCTTGAAGCCATTCCTGCCAAAGTAGAAAAAGCATTGTTGCTGAATGACCAGGTCGAGCACATTGCGGCACAATTTAAGGATGCTAAAAATTTCATCTACTTGGGAAGAGGATACAATTTTCCGGTAGCCTTGGAAGGCGCGTTGAAGCTAAAAGAAATTTCCTACATTCATGCAGAAGGTTATCCTGCGGCAGAAATGAAACATGGCCCCATCGCTCTAATTGATGAGGAAATGCCTGTTGTTTTTATTGCTACCAAAGACAGCTCCTATGAAAAGGTGGTGAGCAACATACAGGAAGTTAGGGCAAGGAAAGGTAAAATTATTGCCGTAGTAAGTGAAGGAGATACCCAGGTGAAAAAGATTGCCGACTACACTATCGAAATCCCACATACCCATGAGGCGTTGGTGCCGCTGCTTTCGGTGATTCCCCTCCAGCAACTTTCTTATCATATTGCAGTGATGAGAGGATGTAATGTGGATCAGCCAAGAAACCTCGCCAAGTCGGTGACGGTTGAATAATTGCGGTGGATTGAGCAAAGATAAAAAAGCCACAGGTTTAATCCTGTGGCTTTTTTGGATTAATGTGTTAGTGTTGACACGGGAGTCGATGTATCGAATTGCCCGATTTGAAGAACATCATTTCCTGTGGGCAGCTCAAATATTTCTAGATCAAAATATTTGACGGTAGCGATAAGGTGGTCAAAAATATCAGCCATTATGGATTCATAGCTTAGCCATTGGACCGTATT
>DATGMS010000051.1:0-4630 GCA_035307285.1 Cyclobacteriaceae bacterium | reverse complement strand
ACCGATTGGGCTAGAATTTCCCAGTTTTCCGTGGCACTGGAGGTAAATAATAACTTATAATCCTCCGGCACGTCCAGTTTCTCCTTGAGCAGTTCCTCTGTTTCCTGATAAAGGTGCATAAACTTGGCACTACGGTGGTTGGCGCTTAAGATTCCCTGATCATAAGCATCTTTTAAGTACTCTGGTAATTGGTCATAGACCTTGGAAGGTCCCGGAGAAAAAGAAATCATGGAGATTATTTAGTTTTATTTATAAAATATTGGATGCCCAAGTCATAGCCCATGAGACCAAGACCGGCGATCATGCCTACACATTCCTTAGAGATAATACTCTTGTGCCGGAATTCTTCGCGCTTGTAGATATTGGAGATATGTACTTCCAATACCGGCGTGCTGACGGCCGCAATGGCATCGGAAATCGCCACTGAGGTATGGGTATACCCGCCGGCATTGATCAGGATGGCCTCATAGTCAAAACCGACTTCCTGGATTTTATTGATCAGTTCACCTTCCACATTACTTTGATAGTACTCCAAGGTCATGTCGGGATACTTTTCTTTCAATTTACCGAAGAAGTCCTCAAAGGAATCGCTTCCATAAATTTCAGGTTCTCGCTTTCCCAGCAAATTGAGATTGGGGCCATTGATAATCAGTATCTTCACTTAGTAAGTTTTAAATGATGATGTATGTATTTTATTGACGCATTAAATAAAAATCAAAATTAAGCATTCCTCCATTACCGCGTCCAAATAAAGCATTCTTTTTATGAGAGATGTTTTACCTATCTTTCGGCGCAAAGCACGTAGATATGTCCTGGCAAAATCAGATTAAGCAATTTCAGTATTACCTCAAGATAGAAAGATCTCTCAGTCCCAACACCCTGCTTGCCTATTGTCAGGATCTGGAGAAGCTGAGCAAGTACCTGGAGAAGGATTATCCGGGGATTTCGCCTGTTGAAGTTACAACAAATCATTTACGGGCTTTTATCCATGACCTTTCCAAGCTTGAAATATCGGAATACACCCAAGCTAGGATCATATCGGGGATAAAGGCGTTTTACACGTATCTCCTATTTGAGGATAAAATCCAACATGATCCTACCGCCTTGCTTCAAGCTCCAAAACTAGGAAGAAAGCTTCCCGACACACTAAGCTATCAGGAAATAAACCAGCTGCTCGAATCCATCAACCTCGGTCAGCCCGAAGGCCATCGCAATCGGGCGATGCTAGAGGTTCTCTACAGCAGTGGGCTTCGGGTATCGGAACTCACCGATCTTAAGATAGGAAATATTTATTCCGAAATTGGCTTCCTGCGTGTTATCGGCAAAGGCAACAAGGAACGGTTGGTTCCCATCGGAAAAGACGCCCTCAAATACCTTGAACTCTATATCAATGAAGTTAGAAGGGATCAAACTCCGGCGAAGGGATACGAAGAATTTGTATTCCTAAACAGAAGTGGAAAAAAGCTTAGCCGTGTTATGATTTTCCTAATCATCAAAAAACTGGTGCAGGAAGTGGGGATTTCTAAGTCGGTGAGCCCCCATACCTTCCGCCATAGTTTTGCCACCCATCTTATAGAGGGAGGTGCAGATTTGCGGGCAGTACAGGAGATGCTAGGCCATGAAAGCATCACGACCACGGAAATCTATACGCATTTAGACAGGGATTATCTCCGACAGGTACTAACGGAGTTTCACCCCAGAAAATAGGGCCTGCTTGGCTAATGGTACGAACAGGGATGAAAATGGGATGGAAAGAATATTCGGCATTGAAATATTCCTTAATTTAGCGGCTGAATATATTCCACCAATTCAAAGTGTACAAAACTCTCCTAAAACCTTTCCTATTTAAAAAGAATCCAGAGGATGCCCACTATTTAACATTCTCGATGATTCGGTCTACCTTCAATCTTCCTGGAGTCAAGGCAATTATAAAAAAAATATACCACTATGAAGACAGGCTGTTGGAAAGGGAGGTTTTTGGATTGCGTTTCAAAAATCCCGTAGGACTTGCTGCAGGCCTGGACAAGGATGCGGCTCTGGTGGATGAACTGGCAATGTTGGGATTTGGCTTTATTGAAATAGGTACTTTGACACCCAAGCCACAGGCAGGAAACCCAAAGCCCAGATTGTTTAGACTGCCGGGAGATCAAGCGCTGATGAACCGGATGGGCTTTAACAATGGGGGAGTCCAAAAGGCGGCGGAGCGGTTAAGGAATAGGAAAAGCAATGTCCTAATTGGAGGAAACATCGGCAAAAATAAAGACACCCCCAATGAAGAGGCCATAAGCGATTATTTGATTTGTTTAGAAGCGCTTCACCCTTATGTGGATTATTTTGTGGTGAACGTTAGCTCACCCAACACGCCCAATCTTCGAGATCTTCAGGAGAAAGAGCCTTTAAAAAAGCTTCTGTATGCCGTAAAAGCAGCCAATGAGCAAAAGGAGAAACCAAAGCCTATTCTTTTAAAGATCGCCCCAGACCTAACTAATGGTCAGTTGGACGACATTATTGAGATTGTACAAGAAACTAAGCTGGATGGCGTTATTGCCACAAATACCACTGTTGACTATTCCGTAATTGTCAAGGAAAAAGAGCAGGTGGCCCAAATAGCATCTGGAGGAGTCAGCGGCAAGCCTTTGAAATCCAGGAGTACAGAGGTTATCCGATACCTCAGTGAGAATTCGGGACAAAGCTTTCCCATTATTGGGGTAGGCGGGATTTTCTCGGCTGAAGATGCCATAGAAAAGCTTGAAGCAGGAGCCTCCCTAGTCCAGATTTATTCCGGGTTGATCTATGAGGGTCCAGAAATAATGATGAAAATCAAAAAAGGACTTACCCGCTATTACAAAAACCGGGATTTTCCTAAATTATAATTGTTCCTTGAGTGAAGAGATATGGCAGGAAATACCTTTAAAACGAATACTTTTAGAAAAAAAGAGGATCCTAAGAAACCCGTGGCCAAAAAGGGAGGAAGCCGTTTTTCTTTTTCATCTTTAAAAGACAAACGCATCGCCTTGTCCTTTGGCGTGGTCCTTATGATGGTGGCGTCCTTTTTGTTGTTGGCCTTTTTGGGATATTTATTTACCGGGCAGTCTGACCAAAGTGTAGTGACGGGCAATCCCGACAATCCTTTGCGTGTAAACGCTGCCGAAGCCAGAAATTGGTTGGGTTACACAGGGGCAACAGTTTCTCATTATCTTATTTTCCGATGGTTTGGCCTAGCAGCCTTTCTTTTTCCTCCTATGCTATTCATGCTGGGGTTCAGATTGGCATTTAAAAAGTCCCTGATGTCTTTATCGAGGTACGGGATTTTTACACTCTTTTTTCTCTTTTGGCTGGGATTGTTAATGGGTTATGCGGTACATATAGCCGATAATTATAATTATTTGGGCTTCTTGAGCGGTGGTTTCGGCTATGAGTTGGCGCTTCTTGCGGATGATTTTCTGGGTTGGGGCACCTTTATCTTGATTTTCGGGTCCTTAATCATTTTTGTGATTTTCTTTTTCAACATAGAGCATCTGAATTGGATTAACTTTTCTTCCACCCAGGAAGATGCAGCTTCTTCAGATAAAGAAATGGCCGATTACCCGACTAAACAGAAGGTCAGCCCAGTTGTAGAGGAAGATGAGGAAGATGTTGAGGTAGAGCTTCCCATAGATGAAAGTCTTTGGACCATAAAAACCGATTCTGCAAAGAAAGCCCCGGTCTCAACAGAACCTACTTTTAATATTGAGGATTCTGGTCTCTTTACTGAGGAGGAGGCGCCGGTGGAAAAAGTGGAGGAAAGGAAATTTTCCATAGAGAAACCTGCGGAGGAGAAAACGGTCACCGAAGTAGAGAATCTCGCCCCTTATGATTCCACTTTGGATTTGCCCAATTATCAATACCCTACCTTGGATCTCTTGAATGAATATGATCAACAAAGGGTCACGGTGTCTCGGCAGGAACTGGAAGAAAACAAAAACAAGATTGTCGAAACGCTGGTCAATTTTAAGATCGGTATACAGGAAATCAAGGCGACCATCGGTCCTACAGTGACCCTGTATGAAATTATTCCTGATCCCGGTGTGAAAATTTCCAAGATCAAAAACCTCGAAGACGATATTGCCTTAAGCTTGGCTGCGTTAGGAATCCGGATCATCGCTCCTATACCAGGTAAGGGAACAATCGGTATTGAGGTACCCAACAAAAATAGGGAGTTGGTGTTGGCCAGATCGGTGTTAGGTACCGAGAAATTTATGAAAAGTGACAAGGAGCTTCCGGTAGCTTTGGGGAAGACCATCTCCAATGAAGTATTTGTCATGGATCTTGCCAAAATGCCCCACCTACTGATGGCGGGGGCTACCGGTCAGGGGAAGTCCGTGGGACTTAATATGATCTTGGCCTCATTGGTGTATAAAAAGCACCCTTCCCAGCTGAAATTTGTACTAGTAGATCCCAAAAAGGTGGAATTGACCTTGTTCAATAAGATCGAACGGCATTTTCTGGCCAAGCTTCCTAATGCCGAGGAGGCCATCATTACCGACACAAAAAAGGTGATCCATACCTTGAATTCCCTTTGTATAGAAATGGACAACCGGTACGATCTCCTAAAAGATGCCGGCTGCAGAAACCTGAAAGAATACAATGG
>DATGMS010000050.1:0-4550 GCA_035307285.1 Cyclobacteriaceae bacterium | reverse complement strand
GGATTAAAACTCAACCCCTTTTTCTCAATATTCTTGATATCCAACAATTGGTTGACCAGTTGAAGCAGCCGTTTGCCATTTCTCTGGATGGTTAGATATTGCCTTGCTTTCTCCGGCTCAGGCTCCTCCTGAAGCAGTCTTTCAACGGGGGTAAGTATCAAGGTCAGCGGAGTCCTGAATTCGTGGCTTATATTGGTGAAGAACCGGGTTTTCATTTTATCCAGCTCTTTGATCCGGTGGGCTTCACGTTTTTCCTCCAACCTTCTGAAATTCTCCCTTTCCTTTGCCAATAGCTGCTTTCTCGCGAAAAAGACAGCCATTAAAGCTAGGATCGCATAGACTACATAAGCCAACGGCGTCTTCCAGAAAGGAGCCTGGATAATGATTGTCCTGCTGTACTCCCTTTCGCTCCAGTGCCCGTCATTGTTGGCAGGCTGGACGACCAATCGGTAGGTTCCCGGATCCAAATTGGTGTAGGTCACACTAAACGGCGGCTCCAAGAGGGTGGTCCATTCCTCGTTAAACCCTATCAGCTTGTACCTGAATTTGTTTTTCTCTAAATGGATAAAATTCAATGCAGAAAACTCTACAGAAAAAATATTTTCATCATGCTTAAGGCTGACTGCTTCGGTCTCGGTGAATGATTTTTCCAAAATCTTCCTTCCATGGAGTTCCTCTCCGATCACAACAGGTGTGTTGAACAGTTGAAATCCTGTAAAAACCACCTCAGGCTCGTTAAGGGCAAACGCAAAATTTTCTGATTTAAAAACATTATAGCCATTCGGTCCTCCAAACAAAAACTCCCCGTCACTGCTTCTAAAGGCAGCATTTTTGTTAAATAAAGCGGCTTGCAGGCCATCCCGCTCGTCAAAGTTGCGGAAGTTCAGATGGTATGGACTGGAGTCTCTATTCACGACCGCATAGGAAAGGCCGTTTTGGGTGCTAAGCCAGAAATTCTGTTCATCGTCCTCCAGAATAGAAACCAGATAATCAGTGGGCAGACCGTCCTTAGTAGAAAACGATTGAAATTCCTTTTTTTCGGAATCGAAATAATTCAATCCTTGAGAAGTGGCAATCCATATCACCCCTTGGGAATCCAGCCAAAGTTCTGTGACACTATTCCCCTTAAGTCCATTTTCATGGGAAGCCGAATAATAATGATGGAATCCGGTATCCACATTGATCACATCAATACCGTATCCGCCCCCGACCCACAGATTGCCTTTCCGATCTTCCGCAAAGGAGGAAATATATTGGTTGTTCATCTCGAATGGATCGCCACCTACGGGGAAGCGCCGGAAGTGTTCGTTTTGCCGGTCCCAAAGATTTAACCCGCCCCTAAGCGTTCCGACCCATACCCGGTTTTTTCGGTCCACATGGATTTTCCAGACGTTGATATCGGACAGGCTATTGGGGTTGTTTGGCTCCGGCATATACCGAACGAACGCCTTTCCGTCAAAGCGGTTGAGGCCATTGAGGTAGGTTCCTACCCAAAGAATCCCGTCTTCGTCCATTGCCAAATCCACAATGACGTTTCCCGAAATGCTCTCGGGATCGGAAGGGTCATGGACATATTTGGTATAGTTGCCACTGTTTTTATCCTGATAATACAATCCCCCTCCGTTGGTACCGATATAAAGATTGCCTAGGGAATCTTCCACGAAGACATTGACATCATTGTAAGGCAAAGAATTATCAGAAGAATAGCCGTTTCTAACATGCCGGAAATTCATCAGACCCGGATGATAGTAGTTGATCCCTTTTTTGTAAGTGCCTATCCATACAATATCATCTGAGTCTTTGTACAGCGCATAGATGGCATTATGGGAAAGACTTTGGCTGGTGCCGGGGTCATTCATGATATAGGAGACTTTTTCTCTTTTCTTATGGATGACATTGATCCCGCCATGATCCGTCCCCACCCAAATTTCCCCTTTTCGGTGTTCAATTAAACCTTTGATCAGGTTGTTGTTCAACCTAAGAGGTGAACTATGCTCGTCGACGTGCCTAGCCTCTCTATTTTCCCCATCAATATAAATCAAGCCCAGGTTGTGGTCGGGACTATAGATCCAAGCATCCTGTTCACTGTCTATAAGTATTTCCAAATCGTAATTTACGGAGGAATCGAGGAACTTTTGGAGAGATATAGATCCGGTGATCGTACCGGATCTTCCGTCAAATACATCCAGAATACCGTTTTGATGAACAATCCAGTATTCATCTTGGCCCTTTCTTGCGACAGAGGAAACCTGGTTGGTGCTCAAGCCTCCTTTCCCCTCCCCTTTTTGGGTCAAATAAATCGTCCTCTCTTCCGCGGAATCATAAATGGAAATACCCTCGAACGGGTGAACAAACCAATATCTCCTACCATCCTTGTAGAGCATTTTGATCTCCTCACTTTTCAAATGATACTTTTGGGAAAATTTCCTTATGTTTCTCTCGAAGTTTTCCGTGTCAGGTAGATAAACCTCAAAAATTCCATTGACATTCTTTATCCATAAGGTCTTCTCCGGTCCTTCGTAAATTCTGGAGATATAGTTGTTGGACAATGCGGATGAATCTCTGTCATCACTATAAAAGGTCTTCATTTTGGTGCCGTCAAACCGATTAAGTCCGTTGGCAGTACCGAACCACATAAAGCCGTTACTGTCCTTAAAAATCGAAAGCACATTGCTGTTGGACAGCCCCAGATCCACTTCCAAGGACTTGAAAAGGTATTCTTCGGAAGCGTTTTGCCCCCAGACCTTAATGGTCAATTGAAAGAATATAAGGACAATTAGGGTTACTTTGGCTTTCATGGCGGGGAGCAATATAGGATATTTTCCCAGTATAATACAATTCACAACAATGGGCTCGAAAGATATTCATAAAATTCCGCCAGTGGGGTAGCCGAATTTTTCCCAGCGAAAATTGAACATAAAATTCTTCTCCATATGACTGACCGAATCTATTTTCCCCGGTTCCTCAACGTTTGCCAACACATTGCCTACCCCCTGTTGGTTTCCTTGAGGATGCTGATTGCTTCAGTGATTCTTAGCAAAGCGATATCTTATGGAAGCTCATTCATTGATAATTATGCAGTTATTCTCAAGGGCTTATCAAAATAGACATAGGTGAAGCAGATATTATGTACATCCCCATATATTTCACAGAGTTTGCTTGAGCGATGCTTGTGAATTAAGGTCTCCCGGTAGTTGCTCTTGGCGGACCCCGCATCCGTAAGTGTATCGGTCATTAATAAGTAGGAACGTTCTGGAATTCCATTTTTTAACAGCCGGTGTGCTTCCACAACCACCTCACCATACAATTTTCTAAATCCACCCAGTGAAAATTCTGACATGTCTCCGTAGTGGGCCACAGCCTTAAGATGAAGGTCCAGACGAATCCTATATTTTTGCTCTAACTCGCTCTTATTTATATCAAAAGCATTTTTCAATAATTCAAACTGCTGCATAATTCCGTCGATGCAGGGAAGCGGTTCCCATTTATAAAAGAAAATGGCATCCCCCTCTATCTCCGCAATTTTGAGATTCATCCTGTTGTTTTTGATAATTGTCAAGAGCAACTCCTTTGTTATATTTCTACCGGTTACCAAGTCCGTAGTGCGGACCAACTCCGTGAAGCCGCTGATATCTGGAATAAAAACCAGTCCTTTACGGGTGACTCCATCCAGTCCATTGCCTTGTATGGGCCTGTGCCTTTTTATATTAAAGATATTCATGGTGCCTTTTTTGAATCCCAATGTTACCACCCGTTACAATTGCGTATTTGCCGGTAAGATCGATGCCTTTGATAACATCCCTTGCTGTCGATGTAGCGTCAAAACCAGAACCTATTGGTTGCTGTAAAGTGCCTTGATAGTTATTTTGTCCCATTTTCCTACTGTTTAAAATTGTTGATAGGACAAATATAGACAGGATTGATGGGTGTGATTTTGTTTAAACGTCCGAATGGGTTTTGTTTAAAAGATCAGCCTTATCCACTTTAAAAAATAGCCTATTGCGGGAGAACAGACAGCCAAATATGGCTCTAATACCGCTTCCCGACAGGACTGCTTAAAAATCAAGAGAGGGAAGTCCAATCATACAGCTAGTTCCGCGTAGCGCCTTTTCTGCGGAAATAAACGTCAGAATACCAAAAAGCCAATAAAAATTGCAAGCACCAGTAATTTTAATTGTCTGCCCGCTGGGTACTTTTCGGGAGAGTCAGTTAAACAATGACTCCCCCTTAGTCCCTGCTATTCTCCTTCCTCCTCCAATTGTCTATAAGCCAAAATGCCTCCCAAAAGATTTCTTACATTTTTGTACCCTTTGGTCTCCAAAAATTTCTTGGCATTTCCGCTCCTAGCACCGGAACGACAATGGATTACGATTTCCTGGTTTTTAAATTGATGGATTTGGTCAAGCTGATGGGGAAGCTGCCCCAAGGGAATATTTAATGCTCCCAGGTTATCCTCCTCATACTCCCACTCCTCTCTTACATCTACAAATGTGAAATTTTCCTTTTTGTCCAATCGTTCCTTTAATTCTTCAACTGATATATCTTCCATA
>DATGMS010000049.1:0-3252 GCA_035307285.1 Cyclobacteriaceae bacterium | reverse complement strand
GGCGAAGTGGCTGTTAATATCCACCATGGCAGCTTTCAGTACATTGGTATTGAATGCACCGCACAATCCTTTATCAGAAGTGATGGGGATAATCAATACGTTCCTAACCTCCCGCTCCTGAGCATAAACGATGTCCGTGTTCCCCTCTTTCCCTGCTGAAATATTATTAAGTATGGCGGTTAATTTCTGGGAATAAGGTCGCATTTGCGTGATTCGATCCTGCGCCTTCCTAAGCTTCGCAGCAGCCACCATTTTCATCGCTTTGGTGATTTGCTGGGTAGAGCTTACAGAGTTAATCCTTTCTTTTACTTCCTTTAAATTGGCCATGTTTTCTTCTAAGCAGATAGATGTTCCCTTGTGGATTCACAAGGGAACCATTATTATATTGCGTACTTGGGAGATATTTCTTTTGCAGCTTTGGTCAGAATCTCGCCAGCTGTATCCAGGTCACCTTTTTTGATCGCTGTCAATGCTTCAGGATAGTGGGAAGTGAGCAAAGCATAGTAATCCTTTTCAAACTGTCTTGCGTGTTCCACAGGAACATTGTCCATCAGACCGCGGGTAGAAGCAAAAATAATGGCTACCTGCAATTCCACCGCTACCGGAGAATATTGTCCTTGTTTTAGGATTTCCTGATTCCTTCTACCTCTTTCGATCGTCCTCTTGGTCGTTGGATCAAGGTCAGAACCGAACTTGGAGAAAGCCTCAAGCTCCCGGAACTGCGCCTGGTCAAGTTTCAAAGTACCGGCAACCTTCTTCATCGCCTTGATCTGGGCGTTACCCCCAACTCTTGATACAGAAATACCTACGTTGATAGCGGGTCGGATACCTGAGTTGAAGAGGTTGGTTTCCAAGAAAATCTGACCGTCAGTAATGGAGATCACATTGGTTGGGATATAAGCAGAAACATCGCCTGCCTGCGTTTCAATGATCGGAAGTGCTGTGAGTGACCCTCCGCCTTTTACCAAGTGCTTGATAGAATCAGGAAGATCATTCATCTGTTGTGCAATCTGGTCAGACGAGTTGATTTTTGCCGCTCTTTCCAATAGTCTGGAGTGAAGGTAGAAAACGTCACCAGGGTAAGCTTCACGTCCTGGAGGCCTTCTCAAGAGAAGGGACACTTCACGGTAAGCGACAGCTTGCTTGGAAAGATCATCAAATACCACCAATGCCGGACGTCCGGTATCTCTAAAGAATTCACCTACCGCCGCGCCTGTAAACGGAGCAAAGAATTGCATCGGTGCAGGATCGGAAGCAGAAGCACTTTCCACTACCGTGTAAGGCAACGCACCCCCCTTTTCTAACGCTGCAACGATATTCGCTACCGTTGAAGCCTTCTGGCCTATGGCCACATAGATACAATATACCGGCTCTCCCCTATCGTAAAATTCCTTTTGGTTAAGGATGGTGTCAATGGTTACGGCAGTCTTGCCGGTCTGACGGTCACCGATGATCAGTTCACGCTGACCTCTACCGATAGGAATCATGGCATCAATTGACTTGATACCAGTCTGTAGAGGCTCGGTAACCGGTTGGCGATAGATTACCCCTGGTGCTTTACGCTCCAATGGCATTTCATATAGTTCGCCTTTAAGGGGACCTTTACCGTCAATGGGTACACCCAGGGTATCGACTACCCTTCCCAACATTCCTTCACCTACTTGGATGGAAGCGATCTGTTTGGTTCTTTTCACGGTATCGCCTTCTTTGACACCTTTGTAGTCACCAAAAAGTACGGCTCCTACATTGTCTTCTTCAAGGTTAAGAACCATGGCTTTAAGACCATTTTCAAATTCAATCAGTTCACCTGCCTGTACCTTTGAAAGTCCATAAATCCGGGCAACGCCATCACCAACTTGGAGAACGGTTCCCACTTCTTCAAGTTCAGCTTTAGTTTTTGTTCCGGAGAGCTGTTCTCTCAAGATAGCTGAAACTTCATCAGGTCTTACATCTGCCATTATTATGTCTTTATGTTATTTTCGCTACTATATTAATACTTCTTCTCGTAGAGATTCTGCGTAAATTTCAACTTCAATTGATTCAATTTACTGTTAAGTGACTCGTCAATCTGGCGGTCACCGACAGTCAGTACAAATCCACCGATCAGATCCTCATCCAGGGTTTCCTTAAGTTCCACTTGCTCCTTTCCGGAAATTTCCTTGACCATCTGGAGAAAAGACTGCCTCAGCTCTTCATCAATGGGGAAAGTAGTGACCACTTCAGCCTCTTGAATTCCTTTGTGGAGGTTGTATTGTTTATGAAACTCTTTAGCAATATCCAACAAGACAGTTTCCCTGCCTTTTTGGGTAAGAATATTGAAAAAAGCCGTCGTGACAGAGGCTGAATTTTCGGAAAATAACGTGCTTAAAACCTTCAGTTTTTTCTCCGAATTGATAACAGGACTTTGCAGCATGACCTTAAAATCCCGGTTAGATGCCGCGAGGTCCTTCAGTCTGACCATATCCTTATACACTTCTTCCAGCTGCCCTTTCTCCACAGAAAGTTCCAATAAGGATTTGGCATATCGGGAAGCTACTCTGATTACTGACATCTGGTAAATTAGTTAAGGGTAAGGTCTTTGACAAAGTCCTTGACCAATGCTTTTTGTTCAGTTTGTGCAGAAAGGTTTTTCCTCATTAATTTCTCCGCAATTTCAAGGGACATCTCAGCCACCTGTATCTTAATATCGGTAATGGCTGCCAATTTTTCGTTTTCAATCACGGCTTTGGCATCCTCTATCATCTTCTCTCCAACCTTGGATGCGTCCTGACGGGACTTCTCCATGATTTGAGAAGCGTATTCGTTTGCCTTTTTGAGGATTTCGTCTCTTTCAATTCTGGCTTGCAGCAACAGCTTCTCGTTTTCGGCAACCAGATTGGCCATTTCGCTACGGGCGATCTCCGCTGATTTGAGGGAGTTTTCTATAGCTCCTTCTCGCTCATCCAGCGCAGCAAGAATAGGTTTCCAAGCAAATTTGGCTAGAATAAAGAGCAGAATGATGAAGCCGAGGGCTTGCCAGATAATTAAACCCGATCCAGGTATGATAAGATCCATTTATTTCTAAAGTTAATTTTCTCGAATTGTTCAAAATAAATTAGAGGGGCCACCTATCGTGACCCCTCAATTTCTGTCTTAGAAAGTAATGTTATCGTTAAGGGCAATAAGTAGACAAACTACTACTGCAAACAACGAAACCACCTCAATAAGCGCTGCAATGATCAACATGGCAGTTTGGATCTTGCCGGAAGCCTC
>DATGMS010000048.1:0-8870 GCA_035307285.1 Cyclobacteriaceae bacterium | reverse complement strand
TGTCCTTGGAGAGCAGCATGGCGCCATCCATATCTACATAATCCAATAGAGGGGCAATATGCGCAATGGCCGTGATACCTACCGATGACTCTGTCATACAGCCCACCATGGTCTTCATTCCCATAGCTTTCGCTTCCCGTATCATCCTTAACGCGGGAGTTATTCCCCCGGCCTTCATCAGCTTGACATTGATGCCATGGAACAGTCCTCGGCATTTTTTCACGTCGGATTCAATAATACAGCTTTCATCAGCAATGACGGGAATGCGGCTGTGTTCATACACGTCTTTCATCCCCTTTAAATCATCTTTTGCCAAGGGCTGTTCCATAAATTCCACTCCCAATTTTGCTAATTCCTCAGAATATGCAATCGCCTGATCTGCCGTCCATGCGCAGTTGGCATCGATCCTGAATAGAGACTTCGTATGTTTTCTCAATTCTCTTATGATCTCAAGATCATGGTCTGTTCCCAACTTGATTTTATAAATAGGCCAGTCTACTTCTTTCATTTTAGCGAGCATCTTGTCGATAGAAGCGATTCCGATCGTAAAATTGGTGACAGGAATAGTCTGGGGGTTCAGGTTCAGCAATTCGTAAAGCTTTTTGTGCTTTCTTTTGGCGTAAATATCCCAAGCAGCCAAATCTAATGCGGACTGGGCAAAAGGATTATCCTTAAAAATTTTCCTGCCCATTTCCCACAGTTCTTCTGGATCTTTCCACTGCTCCGCTTCTACCAGTGTTCGGGCCTTTTCCAAAGAATGGATAATATTTTCGGAAGTCATTCCGTAGAACGGGTTGGTGGTGCACTCGCCCAAGCCATAATTTTCCCCGTCGTCCAGCACAACAATGACCGTATCCTGAACATCCCTGCTCTGATGGGCTATGGTGAAGGTATGTTTGAGGGGTAGTTGCTTAGACAATATTCTGAGTTGCATGGATGTTTGTGATGGAAGGTGAATGTTCAAATATAATGGATTCGCCTTGATCAGAAAGAGGGGGATTCTTTTTAAATTGGTAGATCGTTGGGATTTAACGGCATTGCCTTTAAAGGTTCATTTCTTTTTACACAAAGGTTATTACAAGATGAAAAGGTTGGTTTCCATAGTTTTATTCTTGATTTTCCAGATTTGTATTATTTCCTCCTGTAGGGAGACCCAGCAGTATCTGCCCGAGCTTTCTATGGAGCAGCTTGAAGCTGCCTATGCTGGGCACCAGGAACCTTCGATCAGCCATCGGCGGTTTAAACATGCTGACATCGTCCCGTTGATCAAGGGTAGGTCAAGAAAATTTCAGGTGGAGGAACTGGGAAAATCAATCCAAGGAAAGGAAATCTACCAGTTATCATACGGAAGAGGAGCCACCAAGGTGCTATTGTGGTCACAGATGCATGGCAATGAAAGCACGGCCACCATGGCTTTGTTCGACCTGTTTAATTTTTTGGAAGGCGGCAATGATGCTTTTGATTCCCTTAGGAACCTGTTAAAAGATAAATTAAGCCTCCGTTTTATCCCTATGGTTAATCCGGATGGCGCGGATATTTTCCAGAGGAGAAACATCCTGGACATTGACCTGAACCGCGACGCAATGGATGAAGCAACCCCTGAAGCGGCACTTCTGAAAGCTGCTCGAGCTGATTTCCAGCCTGCTTTCGGCTTTAACCTTCATGACCAACAGATCTACTACAACGCCAAAGGCACCGATAAGCCCGCTACTATCTCCGTATTGGCACCGGCTTACAATGAGGCAAAAGAGATCAATGAGGTCAGGAAAAAATCCATGCAGGTCATCGTGGGAATGAATAAAATCCTGCAACAGACCGTTCCAGGCCATGTAGGTAAATATGATGATGCCTTCGAACCCCGTGCCTTTGGGGATAATTTTCAACGATGGGGCACAAGCACAATCTTGATTGAATCTGGCGGGTATCCCGGCGATCCTGAAAAACAATATATCCGGCAGTTGAATTTTATGATCATCTTAAATGCCTTTTATGAGATTGCCACTGAAAATTATCAACAATACAACGTAGAGGAATATTTTTCCATTCCGGACAATGACAACAAGTTGATGGATTTGATTGTTCGCCAGGTGAAAGTGGAGCATGGAGGACAATTTTTTGAGGTAGATTTGGGGATTAAACAGCAAGAATTCCAGACCAATGGTAGTTATAGGGTTTCCGGATCCATTGTAGATAAAGGGGACCTCTCCGTGTTCTACGGGTATGAGGAGGTCAATGCAGAGGGCTTGGAATTTAAAAGGGGAAATGTATGGAAGGGCACTTTTCCTTCCCTAGAGGCTATCTCCGAACAGAAGGCTATTGAACTGTTACGGCAGGGTTATATGGGCATTATTGTGAAGGACGAAGATAAAGGGAAAGCGCATGGGCTGCCACTCTTGGTCGTCACAGAAGAAAAAGCATTTCAGTCCGGCCATCAAATCGGCAAACCGGCCAATTTTTTCTTACAGAAGGATGATGAACCGGTTTATGCCATCATCAACGGATTTGTAATCGATCTAAAAGAACCAAAGCTTCCTATATCTTACCAACAGGTCTTTTAAGAGCTTTTAAAACTGTAGCTTTTTGCCTTTCCTTCTCCTGAACCCGCCTTTTTTTCGCTTCGCATTGGCATAAAAATTATAAAAGAAATTAAGGGCCAATACGGTAATGGTCAAGGGCGCAAAAAAGGAGGGTGCCATCTGCTTAATGCCCAAAAGCACCAATAGACCTACGATGAGCCCGATTTTAATCTGCGTATGGCTTTCAGGAAAGTGGCTACCAACATGGATCAGGCTGGCGATTTCGATAACCATGATGGTCAGAATAAGGAAGGTAAGGGTCTGGCTCAGCAAGATACTCCCAAAAAAATACCAAACAGCGAAGCCCATCGTCGCAAGGAGCGAAAGGGAAAATAGGAATGGATTGACTTTTTCGTTCATGGTGGCAAAATTTTTAACAAAACAACTTTTTTAGGCAGCAGTAAATCAGAGGTTCCACTTCAGCACCTCTTCAACTACTTTCAGATGCAGCCCCATCATCTCGTCAAGCCTCTCATCCAATTGATGCAGGTTTCAGGCCAGCCTTTATGGGTTCCTTCGGCGTTGATGCCTAAAGAATACCCATGTCCACCTGTGGGATACAAGTGCATTTCTACCGGCACTTTGGCATCTAGCAGGGCATCATAAAATAAAAGACTATGCTGTACCGGAACTCCCGTATCATCCTGGGAATGAAAGATAAAAGTCGGAGGGGTATCCTCGGTCACATGTAGTTCGTTGGAGAATTTGTCCACAAGATCATCTGAAGGAGACTTTCCCAACAGGTTGTTTCTTGAACCAATATGCGCTACATGCTTTTTCAAGGAAATAACTGGATAACCTAGGATCATAAAATCAGGTCTTGAGCTGATTTGTTCTATGGGGTCTTCGGCATTACCATCGCCCGCATCATAATGCGTCCCTAAGGTAGAAGCCAAATGGCCTCCAGCTGAGAAGCCCATAACCCCAATCTGTTGGGGGTCAATGTTCCATTCTTTGGCATGTTGTCTGACCATGCGCATAGCCCGTTGAGCATCCATCAGGGGAGCCTCGTGAGGAGCCTCTTGACTCGCCAGGGAAGGAAGCCTATATTTTAAGACAATGGCAGCAATACCATGGCTATTGAACCACTTGGCGATATCAGTGCCCTCCCAATCGTAGGCCAACACAGCATATCCACCGCCCGGGCAAATTACAACCGCCTGTCCGGTGGCATTTCTTTTAGACGGAAGGAACACCTGGATGTTTGGTTCTTGTACGTTCCGGACCAAGGCAATGTCTTCCGTGGCAATGCTTTCCTTTTCATCTGACACTTTTACATTGGGGACCGTTGTATATAATGATATTGTTATCGGATCAAATTGCGCCACAGTGGGGAGCGAATAGAGCATAAAGATCATCCAAATTATATATTTCATCATCCGTGCTTTTTAGACAGTGCCTTAATTTACATCATTTGTATCAAGCATCAAAGCGGCACCATAAGCAGAGCCTAAAGGAAGGTCTGAAAACTCCAAGGAGTATCCCTCCAAAGACTGTTTCAACAACTGGATAAATACCGCGTTGTGCACAAAACCTCCATCAATGAACACTTTGGTGATGGGAGAATCTCCTTTAGCTAATTGGATAGAGGCCACTTGAATCCGTGTGAGGCCCCACACCAATTGGTGGTAAGCTTCTTCAAAAGTACCGTAGGTCTGAGGCTTCCATTGGTTTTCGGGAAACAATGCCGCAATAAAAGGAGATTTCAATATTGTTTCGGGATAGTACGTATTAGCAATGGCACCTTCGTTAATCTGTTGGATAATCAAAGGATCTGGCTCTACGGTTTTATAGAATTTTGGGGATTTCCCGAATATCTTGTTCAGTTGCTCCATCTGATGGTCAAATTCATTCCCCAAAAAGAAGCGGGAGGCCTTGACAGGATTTCCGTGAATGGTGAGATAATTGAGGCAGTCATTCTTTAAATCTTCCACGCTTAGGCTTTCCTCCGTAAAAGGATTCAGCGTGATGCTCCATGTTCCGGTTGAAACCAAAAGAAAAGGCTCATCCGTCCGTACCAGATAAGAGGCTAGGGCCGAGGAACTATCATGGATGCCGACACCGACATTCACCAGTTGTCCGCAGATTTTAGTAGGGATCACATGCGTTGTTGGGACAATATCAGCCAGCACCTTGTCTATTCCCTCTTCTTTCACCCAAGCGTGGTAGTCATTTTTGTTAAAATCCCAAAGCCGTGTATGACATCCTATCGAGGTGGGCTCACTGACATGTTTTCCCGTGAAGATAAAAGACATGTATTGCGGCAAATGCAGGGAATAGTGGATCTTTTCAAAAAGATCCGGCTTTATCTTTTTTAGCCAATACAATTGAAGTCCTGAGTTTAACATTCCTAGGGTGGGGGAGGCCGTCTCTTGATTATTGACTTCCTCTGGGTGTTTTTCGAAAAATGTTTGTAGGAGCTCTTCGGGGAAGTCCTTGAGGTAATTGTATAGAGGGGTTACTGGTTTGCCGTTCTCGTCTATGTTTACAAAAGAAGCTCCATAGGTAGAGAAATTAAGTCCTATCAGTTGAAATTCCGTAGAGACACATACCTCATTGATTTTCTCCCTGACCCACTGCGTCAGCTGGCCAAGATCCTCACAGGGAAAACCGTCTTCATCTGCGATCAGAGGGATTTTAGTGTATTCCTGTTTAATCTCTTTTAAGTCTTTGCTGAAAAGAAAAAACTTCTTGTTGGTCTTACCTATGTCAAAAATTGCGGTAACCGGTAAAGGCATAATTGGTTATTAAGTTATTGGTTATTTGTGATGAGTTAAATCTCCCAATCGGAACTGCTCTCCCATTGGATTTTTAAAGTCCTGTCGAAATGGTTTTGTTGCCTCTTTCTTTGATCAATTGCTGCCGTACATTTGCCTGTCTGTATGCTTTCAGCGGATTTATACTTCCTCCGGATTGGAACCTCGCCTCAGCCAGGAGTGGCCTCACATCGGTTCGATAGGCATTCTGTAGAATTTCCTGGGCCATAGTAGAATCATTGGCTTCCCGGGCTTCTTCCAAAGCTGTTCTATCTATCAACAAAGCTTGGGCATAGGCGATCTTGATGGCCTCAATGGATTGAAGCAGATCCTCCAATGGATCTTTAAGGTTATGGCTGGCATCGATCATCCAAGCCGGACTGGGATTATTGGAAGCAGCATCTTCCATTCCCTCGACCAGTTCATTAAAGATCAGAAAGAGTTGATAGGGTTTTATCGAGCCGACGGTCAGATCATCATCCCCATATTTGGAATCGTTAAAATGGAATCCTCCTAATTTTCCCTGCATCATCAGGGTAGCCACGATCTGTTCAATATTGGTATTGGGGAGATGGTGTCCCAAATCCACCAAGCTGAACGCTTTTTCCCCTAACTGCGAAGCCAATAGATGGGAGGTGCCCCAATCTTGGATCACCGTCGAGTAGAAGTTGGGTTCATAGGGCTTGTATTCCACAAACAGTTTCCAATCCTCAGGCAATCCTGCATAGATTTCTTCTAGAGATTCAAGCGTTCTCTTAAGGGCTTTTCGGAAGTTCAACTGTCCGGGAAAAGAAGAACCGTCTGCCAGCCACACGGTCAGGGCTTTTGAACCCAATGCGTCACCATATTTGATTACCTCAAGGTTGTGGTCGATCGCCTGCTTTCTTACGCTGGCATCGGTATGACAAAGAGAACCGAACTTATAGGAAAATTCCTGAGTAGGCTGGTCTTGAAATGTATTGGAATTCACGGCGTCAAAAGACAAGTGATGGTAGGCCGCTAAGGTCTGAATAGCAGGAATATCTTCTGGGATATCCCAGGGAATATGCAGGGATATCGCTCCCGAAGATTTATTTAAGGCATGAAGCAGACCCACGTCGGCGATTTTCTCCTCCAGCGTTCGGGGTTCTCCGCCTCCCGAAAATCTTCCAAATCGGGTTCCCCCGTTTCCTAAGGCCCAACTGGGTATGGCGATTTGAAAATCCCGAAGTTGCTTGATGATCTTCTGGGTATCGACGTTTTGGTTCTCCAGCCTTTTGCTTAAATAGCCAAAACTCTCCCGGTGATCCGGGAGAGTTTGGTCATTATGGGTAGAAATTAATTGATCAATGTGCATATATTATCTCACAAAGGCCGCGGCTACTCCTCCGTCCACGTTCAAGATGTTTCCTGTACTTTTACTTAAATCTCCGCCAACAAAAGCAAAAACCCCATTGGCAATATCATCCACGCTGATGATTTCATTGAGAATGGTTCTTTTTGCATAGAAAGCAGGCAGTTCCTCTACCGCAATACCGTAAGCTTTGGCTCTACCTGCAGCCCATTCGCCTTCCCATATTTTACTGCCTTCGATGACCGCATCCGGATTCACCACGTTTACACGAATCTTGTCTTTGCCCAGTTCGGCTGCTAATAGACGGCTCATGTGGACCTGTGCAGCTTTGGCCGTACCATAGCCCACATTGTTAGGTCCTGATACCAAAGCGTTTTTGCTGGCAATATTAATGATGTCTCCGCCTAAGGCCTGTGCACGAAGCACTTCTACCGCTGCTTTTGAAACAGTAAATTGCCCTTTTACCAAAATGTTCTGCAATAAATCCCATTCAGCTTCAGAGGTGCTTTCCAAGGGTTTGGAAATGGCGATTCCGGCGCAGTTGACCAAAATATCCACTCCTCCAAACTTGTATACCACTTCCTTAAAAGCGTTGGTGATGTCTTCAGGTTTGGTGACATCCATTACGGCACCTGCACCGGTATCCTTACCATAGGTCGCTACGGCCTCATCCAGTCTTTGCTGATTAATATCGGTGATGAATACGCAGGCGCCCTCTTTGGCAAGCCTATCTGCAATAGCTTTGCCTATCCCTCCTGCACCTCCCGTGATCAAAGCGATCTTCCGGGACAGTGGCTGTTCTTTGGGCATCCTTTGCAGTTTGGCTTCTTCTAGCAACCAATATTCGATGTCAAAAGCCTCCTGAAGTGGAAGCGAAACGTACGTGGAAATCGCTTCAGCACCTTTCATAACATTGATGGCGTTGACATAAAATTCGCTTGCCACTCTTGCGGTTTGCTTGTTTTTGGCATAAGAGAACATCCCAACTCCTGGCCAGAGAATGATGACCGGATTGGCATCTCTTACGGCAGGACTGTTTGATCTCTTATGGTCATTATAATACTGGGTGTAATATGCCCGGTAATTTTCAAATTCAGTTTCAAGTCTGGCCTTTATTCCTGCCGTATCGCTTAGATCGATATCGGCAGCGAAATCCAAGACCAAAGGCCTGATTTTAGTTCTCAGGAAGTGGTCGGGACAGCTGGTGCCTAAAGGAGCTAGCTTCTCAAGGTCATTGCTGTTGATGAATTCAAGTACACGCTCATCGTCGGTAAAATGGCCTACCATTCGGGCTTGGCTGGAAGCCAGTCCTCTCAGAACAGGCGCCAATTTGGTAGCTTGATCTTTTCGTTGTTCCGGCGATAAGGAAGTTATTTTCTGGCCGCCGAACACGGGTCTGTCTTTGCCGTAGTTTTCTTCCAGATAATTAGAAGCCTTGTCTATGACTTCAAGACTGTTGATGTAGCATTCATAAGAGGTGTCACCCCAAGTAAACAAGCCATGTCCACCCAGCATGATGCCCCTTATTCCTGGGTTTTCGTTTAGAGCATTTTCCAACTCCAGGGCCAGCTCGAAACCTGGTCTTCTCCAGGGGACCCAGGCAATCTGGCCTTCAAAAAGATCTTTGGTAATTTGTTCCCCATCTTTGGAAGCTGCGATGGCGATGGCTGCATCAGGATGGAGGTGATCTATATGTTTAAAAGGTAAAAATGCATGTAAGGGAGTGTCGATAGAGGGAGCTTTGGAGTCAAGATCATAAAGACTGTGGTTAAACAGACCGACCATTTCGTCTTCAAATTCAAGTCCTCGATAAACATTTTTCAAAGAGTGGAGCTTATCCACATACAGCGCAGCGAGGCCGCTTTTGGTAAGGGTTCCAATGTCTCCTCCAGAGCCTTTGATCCACATTACCTCCCTATCTTGACGGGTCAAAGGATCTTTTTCAATGGTTTTACAGCTGGTATTTCCGCCGCCATAGTTGGTAATTCTTAGGTCAGCACCCAAAATGTTAGATCGATAGATTAAAAGTGCTACCTGATCATCTCCCAATTCTTTTTCTTTGTCTTTATCCCAAAGGTAATTTACATGATTAAAGGTGTTTTCCGAAATACTCATATATTTATTGATGGTTAGATTTCTAAATAAAAGCGAATATAACTTCCGCTATTGTATAAACTGTCCTGTTGTGTACTGTTGGAGAAGTCC
>DATGMS010000047.1:0-2817 GCA_035307285.1 Cyclobacteriaceae bacterium | reverse complement strand
AACTTTACCTTCATCCTCTTTGGCGGTCGCGCCAATTAAGTTGATGTATCCTTCAAGTGCTTTGTTGGAGTTTTCTTGGTTGCTCTCCTTTTCGGCAATAGCAAAGAGAACCTCCATGGCCTCTGGGTCTGACCAGTTGGATATTGCTCTCAAAGCGGCTTTCTTCTGGTCGGCATCACCCATTTGGTAGATATCGTTCAGGTTTTTAAGGGCGCTGCTTCCACCTGTACTTGCTAGCACATCATAGAGGTAAACCTGTTTGCTTTTGTCCAAAGATTGAAGGGTTTTTAATGCCCAGTCTGTCTGTAGTGATTTGCTTGACTGCTGGGAGTTGGCAGTGATAATGGCTTTTTGGATTAGTTTTAAATCCTCGGGTTTTTCCGAATTCCTTAACAAGGCAACCAGTTGGTCTAAATGGGCGGGGTCAGCCAACTGATGTAGCGCAGATAACGCAGCGTTTTTCACATTCGGGTTTTCGTGATTTATCTCAGCTAAGACCACATCCATGTATTTCGCCAAAGGTCTAGCAGCCAAAACTTCAATTAAAACTACTTTTGCTTCATCCGAAGCCTGGGGAACAGTGTTCGCTACCTGATTACTGATATCATCTCCGTCCATGGTGAGTAAAGCATCTTCTATACCTTGCAGTACTTCCGGTGAAGCATCATTGACCATGGCAATAAGATCGGCTAAGATCTTGTTCTCTCCAAGTAAGACAGCGGAAGCAATGGCCTGTTTTTTTACAGCTGGGTTCCCGCTTTGGAGATAAGGTCTGACCACTTCCAGTACATTGTCTCCTTCCAATGTACCAAGCTTACGGATCAAGTCTACTTTAACAGCATCGTCAGCTTTTGTAAGAATTCTCGCCCATGACTGAAGATTGTTAGACATGTCTTCCTTGGCGAAGCCCATGGCGGCATTTCGGTAGACGGCATTAGGGGATTGAACTGCCTTTTGAAGAAGCTTGCCTGATTTTTCTTTTTGCAATGATACCAAAAGGTCCAGCGCACCGGCCTTAGTATGATACTGCCCCTCTTTGTCAGCATTTTTGTGCAGTTTTTTAGCAAGCTTTATGGCTGCTTTGGTTTCACCGGCACGCGCTAGATTTCTGATGTAAGTCAAATATTCGGAAGAAGCATTGGTTTCCTCATACCTAAACTCAGCAGCTTTGGCAGCGTCCATGAGAAGTTTGCTTGAAGAAGAAGCACCAATGCGAGCTAAACTGTAGATCGCTACCTTTTTTATTTCCTGATTGTCCGCAGTCACAAAAGGCTCGATTAGAGACGCTGCAGCCTGACTTTTCATATCCCCTAATGCTTGTATTACTGGAAGAAGGATGACTTCTGAAACGCCACTTTCCAAAGCAGCCAATAAAGCTTCCTCTGCATTAGGACTATTGATTGAAGCCAAAGCCCTCGCGGAAGGACTGGCTAACCTTTCATTGCTAAGAAAGGGTGACAGGTATTGTACTGCCTCACTTGTACCTATGACTCGTAGATTTTCGATCAAAGAGGCCTTTCCTTCATCAAAATCGAGGTCCATCACTGCTTTTCCGTATGCATGGACGGCTTTGTCAGCCAACTTGCCGTTTGCTTCCTGACTTGCGTAAAAAGCAAAACCCGAAAGCGCATATTCCAAATTCTCATTGTTGCCATTTTCTAATAACATCAGCGCCATTTGGGAAAGATCTTTTTCCTCAAAGGCAGCCATTTGTGCCATGTTGCTATTGAAGGCGCTTGTGTTTTGGGCCGGAAATCGGTTTAAAAGATCAGCAATCTTTGTGATTGTCGATCTATTTACGTCGAGTCCTTGAGCCAATAGGGGCATTGCACTTAATAAGTACAAGGCCAAGAGACCCGCGAGTTTAATGGTGATTAAATTTTCGCGTATTTTTAGAGTTTTCATTTCCTTTGTATGGATAAGTTAAATCGTATAGGGAGCTCTCATGGGCTGATGGATTAAGCGGTTGGCCCCCTCGTCATTAATGAATTCTTGCTTTTCAGGATCAAAATTTAGGGCTCTTCCCAGTCTTAAGGCGGCCAATCCCATATTCACTATGGTACCTGAACGGTGTCCATTTTGTTCGTTGAGGGCAAATTTGCTCCTCGTCTTGACGGCTTCCACAAAATCCACTACTTGAGGTGCTGGATCAGGGAACTGTGCCAGCTTCCTTTCCATATTGGGAATGTCAGACTTGAAGCCGATATATAGATTCCCTTCCGGCCCGGCTATATAAGGGGCCTGTTCGGTGCCTTCTCCATCCAGAATGATCTGGCAGCCATCTTCGTAGGTATAAGTGATTTTTCTCCAGGTGCCGACCGCTTCCGGATGTTGCTGGGGCGCATCCACTTCTACTTTAACCGGACTGGTGTCATCTTTCCCCAAAAAGTATTGTACCGGATCCAGATAATGCTGGCCCATATCTCCCAAGCCCCCTCCATCGTAGTCCCAATAGCCGCGGAAGGTATTGTGTACCCTGTGTTCGTTGTAGGGTCGGTATAGGGCAGGTCCTAGCCATCGGTCATAATCCAATTCTTGCGGTATCGGTTCAGGTTGAAGGTTGGTTCTTCCTACCCAGTAGAATTTCCAGTCGAATCCTGTAAGCCTGCCCACGGTGACTTTTAGCGGCCAGCCCAACATGCCGGAGTCAACAAGCTTTTTGATCTTCTTGACTTCTGTGTTCATCCCATAAAAATTGGCGTCAAAGCGAAACCAGGTGTTCAACCTGAAAATATTCCCATGTTGTTTAATGGCTTCCACCACCTTTTTACCTTCACCGATGGTCCGGGTCATCGGCTTTTCACACCAGATGTCTTT
>DATGMS010000046.1:0-2598 GCA_035307285.1 Cyclobacteriaceae bacterium | reverse complement strand
CGGTAGGCCTTACGGATGGGGCAATGGGATGATGATACCCAACGTGGGCGGGCAAAACCATACCACAGGAGGCCTGAGCTTGAAATACCGTTTTCTGAATATCCAGCTCCAACCAGAGGTACTTTGGGCCCAAAACCGGGCTTGGGACGGCTATCCAGATAGTTATCCGAACAGAATAAATCGAGACAGGTTTCATTCCTGGAACTATGGGGATCATCCGGAAAGATTCGGTGACGGTTCATATTCAAAGGTCGGATGGGGACAGTCCAAGATTAGCCTCAGTGCGGGGGCTTTTGAAGTTGGTGTTTCCGCCGAGAATATTTGGTGGGGTCCCGGCCAGTTCAACGCCTTGGTCTTTTCCAACAATGCGCGGGGATTTAAGCACCTTACCCTGAATACCACCCGTCCAGCCAAAACCTTTTTGGGATCTTTCGAAGGCCAATTGTTGATAGGCCGACTGGAACCCTCAGGATTTGAGCCCAGTCAGCATCCTGAATTAAATGAACGGTATTTTCGTACTCTCTCCCCCGGCTGGCGCTATCTTAACGGCCTTTCGGTGAGTTACCAGCCTAAGTGGGTTCCCGGATTATCTTTAGGGCTTAACCGTACTTTCCAGCAATACAACAAGGATAGAGGTAGAACATTTGGGGATTGGCTTCCGGTTTTTGAGGTGTTTACGAAAGAAAGCTTGTTTGAGGATGGTCATACCGTAGATTATGACAGTCGAGGGCAGGACCAACAGGTGGCGATATTCGGACGTTTTGTTTTGCCGAAGGCCAAGGCCGAATTCTACTTTGAGTATGGTAGGAGGGACCATGCGCTTAATTGGCGGGAATTTACGCTGAATCCCGATCATGCGCGAGCTTATTTATTGGGCTTTGGCAAGCTTTTTACCCTGCCGGCTACGGATAAGCTGATCCAGGTGCGGGCTGAAATGACCCAGCAACAAGAGTCTGTAAACAGGTACATTAGATACCTGGGATTGGATGGAGGAGCCAGTTGGCATACCCACGCTCGGGTAAGAGGTTTTACCCATTACGGCGAATCTTTAGGAGTTGGCATTGGTACCGGTGGATCCAATGTACAGACCATTGAAGTATCTTTGGTCGATCAATTGAACAAATTTGGTATACGTCTCGAACGCTTGGCCAACCATCAGGATTTCTATTATAAAGCTTTTGGTCAACAACAGGAAAGACAACCTTGGGTGGATTTAAGCCTGGGCTTCCTGGCAGATTACCAGGTGGAAAGGCTAATTGTCAGTACCAAGCTGCAACTGATCAATTCCCTAAATTATGAATGGCAACTTGATCCAAAAAGCACTCCTGAATTTCCCATAGGAAAAGATAAATTCAGTGTCATGGCCCAAGTACACCTGATTTATTCGCTCTACCGATAATTTTTTACTCAACAGATATCCTTGGGAATACGCTAGTCTTATTATATGGATTTTTAGTATTTTTTGAATTAACAATTTGGGAAACAGCAAATATTATAGTTACTTTTGCGTAAACAAATATTTATGGACATTTTTCTTTCAACATCCACCTCATTTTTCTTCGGGTTTTTAATTACTCCGGTTCTGATTTTCCTATTAAAAAAAGGGAACATTATTGATGCTCCAGGGGGAAGGAAAATTCACATGGGTTTTGTCCCTTCCATGGGAGGGCTAGGTATTATACTCGCCACCTACGCGGGCATATTCTCTTGGATTTCTTTTGATCAGTTAGTACATACCCGGTATTTTCTTGTCGCTTTAGCAATTATGTTTACTGTAGGACTTAGGGATGATTTGATAGAATTGTCAGCGGTTCAGAAGTTAATAGGGCAGTGTATCCCCGCCTTTTTTGTGATTATTATGGCAGATATCCGCATTACCGGTTTATACGGTTTTATGGGGATTTATGAAATACCCTATCTTGTCAGCGTAACTATTTCTTTCGGGCTCATCATCGTCCTTACCAATTCCTTTAATCTTATCGATGGTCTGGATGGATTGGCAGGAACGCTAAGTGTCATCTCCCTATCGTTCCTGGGTTGGTGGTTTTACATGGCGGATATGGTTGCCTATAGCCTGATTTCTTTCACGCTAGTCGGGGGAGTGCTTTCATTTTTGGTGTTTAATTGGCATCCAGCGAAGATATTTATGGGCGATACCGGCTCTTTGAGTTTAGGCTTTGCTTTGACTACCTTGGTTATATTGTTTGTAGATACCAATGGTACCATGCTCGCGTCAGAAGGCTGGAAGATCAATGCACCCATTACGGCGGGCATCGCTTTAATGATTGTTCCCATTTATGATACGGTCCGAATAGTGACGAAAAGATCCCTCAAAGGGAAGTCACCCTTAAAGCCTGATAAAAGCCATGTTCACCATTTTTTGTTGAGGATGGGTTACAAGCACAATGAGGTTGCCACGATATTGGGAGGCATCAAAATAGTTTTTATTGCCATGGTGCTACTTGGATCCTATCTGAATGACCATATCATGCTTCCTATCGTGCTGACATTGGCAGTTGCACTAGGCATTTGGTTAGACGAGAAGGCTTTGAAACGAGTAAAGACCCACAACAAGCACTTACCTGCCCGCGTGTTGGC
>DATGMS010000045.1:0-14329 GCA_035307285.1 Cyclobacteriaceae bacterium | reverse complement strand
ATTTTTATGCATCCTACCACTTGGAAGGCCTCAGGTCACGTGGACAGCTTCAACGATCCCATGATCGACAACAAAGACAGTAAGAAACGATACCGTGCGGACGTCCTTTTAGAAGAGAAAGCCGCTGCCTACGAACTGGCCGGCGATGAAGGCCGAGCCAAGGCTTTGCTGTCGGAGATGGGCCGTTTGTTTGAAGCGGAAGATCTGGCTGGTATTAGGGAATTGATCATTCAAGAAGGTATTATTTGTCATGTATCCGGCACCAGCAATTGGACTGAAGTACGGCAGTTTAATCTTATGTTCGGTACCCAGGTGGGTTCCGTTGCGGAAGACTCCACTAAAATTTATCTAAGGCCAGAAACCGCGCAAGGGATTTTTGTTAACTTCCTCAACGTGCAGAAATCTGCCAGAATGAAGGTTCCTTTCGGAATTGCCCAGATCGGGAAAGCCTTTAGAAATGAAATCGTAGCGCGACAGTTCATTTTCCGGATGCGGGAGTTTGAGCAGATGGAGATGCAATTCTTCGTCCGTCCTGGCACCGAAATGGAGTGGTACAAGCAGTGGGCAGACACAAGATTAAAATGGCATAAGGCTTTGGGTATTCCTGAAGAAAAGCTTCGCAGGCATGACCATGAGAAGCTGGCGCACTACGCCAATGCGGCTTTGGATATCGAATATAATTTTCCTTTTGGTTTTAAAGAAGTAGAGGGAATCCACTCCCGTACCGACTTCGACCTGAAGCAACACCAAGAATTTTCCAAAAAGAAGCAGCAATATTTTGATCCAGAGATCAACCAAAACTACATCCCATATGTGGTGGAGACTTCGGTAGGCGCGGACAGGATGTTCCTGATGGTCTTTTGTAATGCCCTTACAGAGGTGGAGGTAGAAGGAAAGACAAGAACATTCTTAAAATTCCACCCTGCAATAGCGCCCGTCAAAGCAGCAATTCTCCCATTGGTGAAAAAGGATGGACTGGCTGAGAAAGGCAGAGAGATTTACGATATGCTGAAGATGGACTTCAACGTCATCTACGAAGATGCGGCTTCTATCGGTAAGCGTTATACCCGACAGGATCTGATCGGTACGCCATTCTGTATCGCGGTGGATCACCAGACCTTGGAGGACCAAACCGTGACCATCCGTCACAGGGATACAACAGAGCAGGAAAGGATCGCCATTGCGGATCTTCCAGGCAGACTTGAGCAAGCTACCAGCTTTAAGCGGATTTTCGAACAATTGTAACCAATATCCAACTATAATTTAAAAAGCCCATGGCATTCTGTCTTGGGCTTTCTGTTTTCCTACACTTCATCTCATCCTTGCTCGAAGTCAGGCATTTTTTAAGACATGCTGATCAATGGCATCAATAATGGCATCCCAATCATTCCGGTGCAATTCATGCCCCGTTCCTTCTAGCGTGAGGAGTTCAGCTTGCTTTAGTTCTTCCAATAAAACCTGGGTATGTCGGTAGTTCCAAATAGGATCTTCTGTACCATGGATTAAGAGCACGGGTTGTTGGATCTCGTTGACCCGTCCATAGAGATTTTCACCGCCTTGCAAGCCGGCGTGGTTAAACATACTGATATAGTTGTTGGCACGTCGGAATTCTGCCTTTGCCAGATTCATTCCCCGCTCCTTGTTAAAAACATGCCCGCTGCCGCTTTGCATGGCTGCCCCTTCGGCGAGATACGCCGCCACTGCCTCTTCATCATCCCAATTCACTTCTGTCGCTTTGGCCTGAAAATCCAACACCCGTTCGTCCATGGGAGGAATATCCGGATCTGAGGGTCCAAATGGCCCCGTAGCATACAACGTCAAAGAAGCAACACGGTCTTCATACATCAAGGCAGCCATTTGCGCTAGCAGTCCTCCCAAAGACATCCCCACCAGATGTACCTGTTGGATATTATAGTCATCCAAAATCCCGATCGCATCATGAACCATATCTTCCAACGTGTAAGGCGGAATTCCCCGTGGATAAGTCGTGGATTTTCCCACGTCACGGTTGTCGTAGCGGATGACGAAATATCCCTTCTCCGCCAGACGTTCGCAGAATTCCTCATCCCACCAAAGCATCGAGGCAGTAGCTCCCATCATCAGTAAAATGGCGGGATCGCCTTCATTGCCTATATGTTCCGTACAGATTTTTACTTCCTGAAATTCAACGATTTTTTCTATCATGATTCATTTTGTTGAATGGAGGGCTACCAAGGGCTCCCAAGTAATGAAGTTACTCCCAGAAAAAACGGTGCGTTTTTAATAAAAGTATGCTATTGCTCCCTTTTTCGAAATCCTCTCAGTAGGTGCCTGGGCAGAGAATAGACTTCACTTGTCGCGGAACCGCAAAGAAGTCAATGAACGAAGGGCTGTACATTAATCCAGAACTCTTTGCGCCTTCGCGTCTCGGCGAGAGAATAAATTTCACGCCAAACCGCAGAGCCGCAAAGAAGGAGCTTTAAAAGACGTAGTTTCAACCTAACCCCCTCTGCGCCTTGGCGTCTTAGCGAGAAAAAAGAATATGTGTCACGCAGAGGCGCGAGGCCGAAAAGAAGCCTTTTTAAACGCTAGAGTAAAATTCCAAAACCTCTGCGGCCCGCCTTTTTGAGACTTTTTTTGGTTTTAAGGCATATCATCCAGATCCAGTTGCTCGATATATTGGGCAAAGGTGCGGCTACCATAACTTGGAGCAACCATATCCCTAGTAGTGACATAGGTGAAGAAATCTAAGTTGTCCGAAAGATCTTTGGTCACAAAAGAAAAGATAGGCAAGCCCGTCCTCACCATTACCTCGGGAAGATGCACAATGCTCGCATTGGTCTTGGCTTTGACTATCTCGGCTATTTCTTGTCGGGACAGCGTTTCCGGCCCACCCACCTCAACGACTTCCGGTCCTTCTTCAAGCACATCCATCACTTTAGCGGCCAGATCGGCATGATGAATGGGGTTGGTGACGTGCTCCCCCGAACCTATTACCGGGATGACCCCTTTTTTGCCAAAAATCACTAAATCATTTAGACCGGCAAAGAATCCTGTAGGCTTGACAACGGTATAAGAGAGAGGGGATTGCTGCAAAAGCTCTTGAACTTTATAGTGGACCTGGGCCAGGCGTAGCTTATTGTCCGCCTCGCTTCCCAAAATGGAGCAGTAAACAAAACGTTTTGCACCCGCTCTTTCTGCCTCCTCCAAGATATTCTTATTGCATTGATAATCGATCTCCTCGTAACTCCCGGGTCCGCCGGTAAATAAACTGACGCTTTTACCCAAGGAAGAAAAAATATGGCTGATTCCGTCGCACATTCCGTTGAGTTCATCGGGATTCTGGGCGTCGGCAATCCAAATGTCCTGCGTATAAGCCCTGAGCTGTTCAGCACTTTCTTCGCTGTTTACCAAAGCCCTAAATGGGACAAATGAATGGGCGAGCTTCTTCGCCACTTCCATCCCTAAGGAGCCTGACGCTCCGGCTAGCAATACTTTTTCCATGGCATTGATTATTTTCGAGAAGGATCAGCAACTATTGAACCAAGATATACGCTGATTATTAGTGTACGGATGCTAGCCAGAGATAAGATAATAATTTCTTCGTGGAACTTATGTCTCACAATGTTTCCAATCTGTAACAGCGTTCTTCATGTAGCAGGTTTTTCATTTACTCATACTTAGGTTCAGGTACCTAACAGTCGCCAGATGACGTAACCTCATTGTCATCCTCTTCTGTGGAATATGGTTTGATAAACAATTGATGTTGTTGAATATTAACCCTGTAACGATGAAAAAGCTACTTTACTCCTTCGGAATTTTGGTTCTTGTCACTGGATTGATGTTAGGCTGCGTAGATGATGATTTCTGGGATTCTATTATTCCTGAAACTGACGAGGAAGCCACGCAGTCCCAGATCAATGGTTTTGTTTTTAAGCCTGCTCTGGTTCCTGCTTCTGACGAAAGAGTCCAGCAATTGAAAGTGCCGGATGGGTTTACCGTGGAAAAATTCGCTGAGAACCTTGGAAAGCCCAGGATATTGGTTGCAAGTGAAGCTGGGCATGTCTACGCATCGGACCGGGAGGAGGGAGTAGTGATGCTACTGGAGGACACCAATGATGATGGGGTCGCCGACAGAGAAGAAATAGTGGCGAATGTAGAACAAGCGCATGGTCTGTCCATCCATGACGGAAAGTTGTACATCGTGGCGGTGAGGGAGATTTATTCTGCGCCGATCAATCCCGACGGAACTCTGGGTGAACCGGAGTTATTATCCGCTGCGCTTCCAGATGGAGGACAACACCCCAACCGTACCATTGCCTTTGGACCTGATGGGAAGATGTATGTGAGTATAGGGAGCACCTGCAACGCCTGCCCGGAGTCGAATCCCATGAATGCAACGATCGTTCAAGCGAGTGCGGATGCTACCGGCATGAAGATATTCGCCAAAGGCTTGAGAAATACCATAGGCTTTGGCTGGCATCCTGAAACCGGTGATTTTTGGGGAATGGATCATGGGATAGACTGGTTGGGAGATGAGGAACAAAAAGAAGAATTGAACCTATTGGTAGAAGGGGCAGATTATGGTTGGCCTTACATTTTTGGCGACGGTAAGTACAACCCGAGCGACAGGCCTCCGGGAGAGACTACTTATCAAGAATACTTGGCAAAAACTACCCTACCTACGCAGTTGTACACAGCACATGCTTCTCCCTTGGAGATGGAATTTTACACTGGAGAACAATTTCCCGAAGAATACCGAAACGATGCATTCATTGCTTTTAGGGGATCCTGGAACAGGAGTACCGCGGTGGGATATAAAGTAGTCCGCTTGAGGTTTGAAGATGGACAGCCTGTTGGATTTGATGATTTTCTTACCGGTTTTCTTGTAAATAACAATCGAGCCCACTTTGCCCGTCCGGTAGGATTGGCGCTTCTTCCTGATGGTTCGCTTTTAGTATCGGATGATACCAACGGGGTAATCTATCGTGTAGCGTATGAGTGATTATAAATCCAGTTTTAATCTCTCCCTTCTGTTGCCCGTTCCTTTATAAACTAATGATTTTTAGCCCTTAAAATTCTGCAAAAAAGCGGACAAGATTCCTTCTGTCCGCTTTTTTGGTAGAACTACCTATCATAAACCCAAAATAATTTTTCGCTGGATTCCAATGTTTTTTCTGCGAATATTGATAAATTGGTGGCGAATTGACTTGCAAGTTTTCTAGGGTTATTAAATTCCGGGTTTTTAAACTAAATATAATGTCAGAAAGCAAGAAGCCTACAGTATTAATTATAGATGATGATGAGGATTATTTGGAAATTCTCAAGATGGGCTTGAGCAACGAGTTTGAAGTATTGACCATTGGGAGTTTTCAGAGGCTTGAAACGATACTGGAAGGAATGCGGCCCTCTCTTATTTTATTGGATAAGAACCTAGGGGATACTACGCCGGAAGATGTTATGAATACCCTCAGGAGTTTGGAGTTCATGAAAAAGATCCCCATCTTATTGATGTCAGGGAGCGATTCCGGAAGGAAAGAATACGCTGACCACGAGTTGGAAGGCTTTATGGTAAAGCCCGCTTCATTTCAAGAAGTTCGCGACAGGATCCGGGAAGTGTTGAACCGCCAGTGATTGTTCAAAAGATGGCATAGGCCATCGCAGTAGTTCATCGCTTAAAGGATCTCGTATTTTTTATTTTAGCCATAAAAAGGCGAGAAATATATTTGACGGATTTAGACAAAAAGCAATTACCAGCAAGAAATAATAAATATATTCGATCTAAAATTAAGATACAGAAAAAAGAACCGAAGCAACCTGTGATCCAAACGGCATGGAAAGGCATCTTACAGAAGATATTATCTACAAAAACTTATTGGAAAACATCATTTTATCCATAAATGATGAGGAACGGGAGGACATGAAGGCCTTCCACAATTTTTTCCAAGCCGTGGAACATGATTTTAATGAACGATTATGGAAAAAGCTTCATGATCATCCGGTGTTTGGAAGCTCCATGTTGGAGATGTCACTGACGCTTCATGAGGATCAGAGGAAGGAGGCGCTAAAGCTGCAACATGAAGCGATCTTCAATAACAACTGGGAGCCTTATATTATAGACCAGACTTTGCAGGGGATCGTTTTCGCCCAAATGGGGGTGGACTTCTTTGTCTGGTATGATATGATCGCGATGATACGGAACACCATCCGGCCACTTCTTTTTGAGGAGAGCGGCAAGGAGATGGCCGAGATCGTGACCATCATGAAAGGGAAAAACCGATTTTTTGATATCCGGATGTGCATCATTGCGGAGGCCTATCTCAACGAGAAAAAAAGGGTCATCGAAGAGCAGAAAAGGAAGCTGGTCAAGAGTGAAGAAGGACAGAACCAAGCCCAGGCCATTGCTCATATAGGGAATTGGGAAAACGGCGCTGCTACAGGAAAGGTGATTTGGTCGGATGAAACTTTCCGAATATTGGGATTTGAACCGGGAGAAGTTGAACCCTCTGAGGATCTTTTTCTTTCCAAAGTACCTGCCGACGATCTTAGCGAGGTTCGTAAAGTCCTTAAGTCGTCTCACAAGGGAGAAGAGCCCTTTACTTTGGTCCACAGGATTGTTAGGAACAATGGCGACGTACGGATAGTAAGGACGGAAGGCAAGCCGTTGCACACCAAAGATGGGAAGTATGAAGGAATGTACGGGATCCTGGAGGATATTACCGAGAGGAGGCTAGCCGCAACTGAGAACGACCGCCTTTCCAATGTCATTCAAAAAAGTTTGAATGAGATCTATATGTTCAATAATGACAATCATCTGTTTGAATATGTAAATGAAGGAGCTCTACGGAATCTTGGTTACACCCTTGAAGAGATGCTTAGTATGACTCCTCAGGACATTATTCCTAAATACACCCCCGCTAAATTTCAAAGATTAGTAGAACTACTTCAGGAGAATATCGAAGAGAAGATCGTCTTTGAGACAGAAAATAAGCGAAAAGATGGCAGTTTGTATCCTGTAGAAGTACACTTACAATTGATCAGGGAAGATTATAAAAAAATATTTGTCGCCATCATTATTGATATTACGGAGCGGAAAAAATCTGAGGCAATTATTAAAAAGAACAGCGATCTTCTTGCGTTTCAAAATACCCAGTTGGTCGACTTCTGTAATATTGTTTCCCACAATCTCCGATCACCTTTGGTAAACATGAATATGTTGGTGGATCTTATAGAAGAGAGTGATGACGACCTGGACAAACAAAAATTGATAAGCAAGTTTAAACCGATCATCAACAATGTCAATGAGACATTCAATGAACTTGTAGAGTCGCTTCAAATACAACAAGATTTAGAAGTAAAATCAGAAAAGATAAATATTAGAGAGTATTTCAAGAACGTGGTGAAGGGTTTTGAAGGGCAGATTGCTTTAACGGATGCAGTGATCCGAGGTGATTTTGATGATGCCCAAGAAATCAACTTTCCGCCAAAATATTTTTCAAGTGTGCTCCACAACCTGGTAAGCAATGCCTTAAAGTATCGAGCCCCGGATAGGCTTCCAGAAATTTTCGTCAAAACGAATAGAAAAGACGATCAGATTATACTTTCTGTCCAAGACAATGGGCTGGGGATTGATCTTGAAAAACACAAGAATGATCTTTTCAAGATCAGGAAGGTTTTTCATTTTCATCCAGATGCCAAAGGCTTTGGCTTGTACATCACCAAGACCCAAGTAGAAACCATGGGAGGAAAGTTATGGGTGGAAAGCGAATTAGGGAAAGGCAGTACTTTCTTTGTAGCATTCAAAAACCAGGAATCTGAAACAGATGCTTGAATGGTAGTGCGGAGACAGAATTCTGATTGTAAATTAACATAAGTTTGAAAAACATAGCCATACTTGCCTCTGGAAACGGAAGCAACGCAGAACAAATTATCCGGCATTTCGAAGGGTCGGAAAAAGCAAAAATCGTCCTCATTGCAAGCAATAAAAAAGACGCTTACGTCTTAGAAAGAGCCAAGAACCATCAAATAGCCCATCTATGTTTTAGCAGAACAGAACTGGAGCAAGGCAAATTGAGAGATTTGCTGAAAGAAAGGGAAATCGATCTGGTCGTCCTGGCGGGTTTTCTTTTAAAAATACCCGAGCACCTTATAGAGGCCTTTCCTGACCGCATCATTAATATACATCCAGCACTTCTGCCCAAGTACGGGGGTAAAGGGATGTACGGAAGTTTTGTCCACCAAGCAGTAAAAGATAACAAGGAGGAGCGGACTGGTATCACTATCCATTATGTTAATCAGCATTACGATGAAGGCACCGTAATATTTCAGGAAAGCGTATCCCTGTTGCCTGAGGATAGTCCCGAAACCATCGCCCAAAAAGTCCATGAGCTAGAGCACAAATATTTCCCAAAAGTGATTGAAAGCCTGCTTTAATTGATTGGTTTCCGTACCTTTGCGACTTAATTAAAATCGAGTACAGAATTTCAAATCAATCCACATTCCTATGGCTGCGAAGAAGATCACATCCGCTTTAATCTCAGTTTTTTATAAAGACAATCTGGAACCCATCATCGCTTTGCTCAAAGCCCAAGGAGTGAAGATCTACTCTACGGGAGGAACCCAGAAGTTTATCGAAGAGCAGGGTGCCGAGGTTATCCCGGTAGAGGAATTGACCAGCTATCCTTCCATCTTCGGAGGCCGGGTCAAAACCCTTCATCCCAAGGTATTCGGCGGCATCCTTTATAGAAGAGATAATGACGGTGATTTGTCCCAAGCAGCAGAATATGATATTCCGGCCATTGATTTGGTGATCGTGGATTTATATCCATTCGAAGAAACTGTTGCGTCCGGCGCATCCGAGGAAGATATCATCGAAAAAATTGACATAGGTGGGATTTCACTGATCAGGGCAGCCGCCAAAAACTTTAAGGACGTCGCAATCATCGCCTCAAGGGATCAATACGAGGAACTGCTGGAGCGTCTTAATAGAAATGACGGTGGAACCACCTTGGAAGATAGGCGGTATTTTGCCGGACAAGCGTTTCAGGTTTCTTCGCATTATGACAGCCAAATTTTTAATTATTTTAACCAAGCCGAGGCTTTACCTGTATTGAAGGTGAGTGAGTCTTCTTCCAAAGCCCTGCGCTATGGAGAAAACCCACATCAAAATGCCCGTTTTTATGGCAAGCTTGACGAGCTTTTTGACCAACTTAACGGGAAGGAGCTATCCTACAATAACTTGGTGGATGTCGATGCCGCCGTTGCTTTGATTGCTGAATTCAATAATCAAGCTGCTTTTGCTATATTGAAACACACCAATGCCTGTGGTGTGGCCACTGGGGCATCTGTTAAAGAGGCCTACGAGAAGGCTTTTGCTGCGGACACCATCTCTGCCTTTGGTGGCGTATTGATTACCAACCAAAATGTGGATCTGGCAGCAGCGGAAGCAATGCACAGCCTTTTCTTTGAAGTTTTGATTGCCCCTTCTTTTGATGAAGACGCTTTGGAATTGCTGAAAGGCAAGAAAAACCGGATTTTGTTGAAGCAAAAAATCCAAATTGAGGGCACCAAGCAAATAAAGACTTTGCTGAATGGTATTATCGAACAGGACAAAGACCTACAAACAGAAAGCAAGGAAGACTTTAAAGTAGTGACCAAAGTTGCCCCTTCGGAGGATGAGAAGGATGCCTTGGTTTTTGCAGCCAAAATCTGTAAACACACCAAGTCCAATACGATCATTCTAAGCAATAGGGATCAACTATTTGCAAGTGGTATTGGCCAAACATCAAGGGTAGATGCTTTGAAGCAGGCCATTGAAAAAGCCAAATCTTTTGGATTTGACCTTAAAGGTGCCGTTATGGCGTCTGACGCCTTCTTCCCGTTTCCTGATTGTGTGGAAATAGCCAGCCAAGAAGGTATCTCTTCTGTCGTGCAGCCAGGCGGTTCCATTAAAGACCAAGAGAGCATAGACTTCTGTGATGCCCATGGCATGAGCATGGTCTTGACCGGGGTAAGGCATTTCAAACATTAGGGCGACAAGTATAGCGAAAATTTAGAATTCCGTAAAAGGAGTGTTTCTTTTTGTGATGTACGCGGAATGCTTTAAAGTTCATTCTTGGCACAAAGCGTAAAGCTGAGATCAAGAACAGAAGTCTAGTATATCGTCTGAGCATTTTCAATAGGCGGTGCATAAAATTATTCATCGAAAAGGGCCTCGGGTCCGGACCACAGTGGGTCACTTTATAGCCCCAGACAAAATCTGGGGCTTTTGCTTTTCAAAGAAAGCGCTAATTTTCATACAAGCCTTTCTTTACATCTCACCATTTGAGTAGGCGACTTATTGCAGGTTGACGAAATACATGACTCCGGGAATATAACCATTTGTAAAATTCGGTTTCAATTTTTCAGACTTTTGTTGTGCTGGTGCATAGAGTGGGAATTTATGGATTTCTTATTCGTAAAATGCTGCTGGCAAAGAGGCAGCAACGCAATCGATCAGGCTTTATAAAATCAATATTTTCATCAGAGACAAAAATATCTTGGAAATAAAACTCATTTTTGTTTATTTAAACAACATATATCTGTATGTTTGTGACTATGAATTTTGAGCTAGTCATTTTTGTCTATATTTCACTTGTATAATTAAAATTACGTCAGTCTTTTTTGACAATGTCTCTCTCTACAGCTAAACGTTTTGCAAATCCATCTTATAACCCATCAAGAATGAAAAAAATCCTACTGAAAGTTTTTAAGAAATTACACCATTTTGAAACCCCAAAGGAGGTTTATTTTGTGTGTTTGCTTTTCTTTGTTGTTCCTGCAGATTTTGCTTTTGCCCAAAATATTGTTGTTACAGGCACCGAGAACAATGTTGGTATTTCGAAAGTCAATCTCAAAATAGGGTCTCAGAGCTTTGAACAGATAAGCCCTACAGGGAATGTCAATCCCGATCCTATCGATTCACCTATCCTTATTGAATCGGTAGTGTTAGACAATGGCGAGGAGATTTTTGTCACCTCAAGAAGACCGGAAATAGCCAATCCCCACCCCTTTCTCGGCTCAGAGCAGATCGCCCCGAACAGTGTTGAGATCATCAATTCCAATGGTCCTTCCATCGGACATCGTCATGAAGACTTTTTTGCCAATTTGGAAGAAATTGTTTCTACCCCTGATCTACGCTCCTATTGGAGCATCGGCGGCCAACCTTCTATACCGGCTGGGGCTCCGTTTGTAGAGTTTAAGTACCCATTTCCAAGCTCCGGCTACATTTTAGTTTCTGAAAGAGCCGGAAATTCCTCTATGAATTTAGTTCCGTTAGGCATTGACGGCAGACCCATTCCAGGGGCGACAACCGTTCAGATAAGAGGGTATCAGTGGGACACCGGGATCAACCATGCCGTCGATAATCCAGCTCAAAAGCAGTGGCTGGTGGTGTTTTCAGCCTCTTTATTTAATACTTTGCAACCCGTCGCTGGGGTCAGGGTTGTAAGTATCAACGAGCCTGATGGGAAGCTGGTATTTTTCGTGGGGACCATATCTGCAGCCCCTGACTATGCAGGCCCCATTAATAATCTTACTGAAACCAAAAATGTAATAAACGTTTTGGCCAACGATGAGATTAATAAGGGGCCCGTCCAACGTTTCGATGTAGACCTTACGGTTATTACTCCTTTTCCTGAAAATACATTAATCTTTAATGAAGACGGAACCGTTGATGTACCAGCAGGAACACCAGCAGGAACCTATACCATGACCTACCATATTACCGATGTTGTAGGTGGTGAGTCTGATCAATCTACAGTGTCGGTCAGGGTTTTTGAAATGTTGCCCGAGGCAAACGACGATTATTTGGAGGTTATTTCTGCAGGCGCAACACTTAACGTACTGGATAACGATTACCTTAACGGAGAAGCAGCCAGTATAGACAATGTAACGCTATCTCAAGTCACAAACAACACCAACGGCGTTTTGACCTTAAATTCAGACGGTGTGGTTGTCGTGTCCGAAGGGGCACCGTCAGGAACTTATCAATTGACTTACCAAATATGTGACTTGACAGACAATTCTAGATGTGACACAGCGGTTGTTTATGTGTACGTAGCCGTTAGAGTAGTTGATGCGGTAGATGATAATTTCGGTGCCTACAATCAAAACGGGGTATTGGGGAACGTGCTTATCAACGACAGAATCAATGGTATACCAGTAAGTCCAAATCAAGTTGATGCAGTTATTACAGACAACGGCGGTCTTTCAGGCTTATCTCTTGAAGAAAATGGGGTACTGCGGATTGCAGCAACCGTGCCCGTAGGCTCTTATGTGTTAGAATATGAATTATCTGAGACAGTCAATCCCGAAAATAAAGATGTTGCAAAAATTAGATTTGTCGTAGCTGCCGATCCCATTCCTCCAACACTCACTATCGATGCGGTGGATGATGAATTCGGTGTTTACGAGCAAAATGGCGTAATCGGAAATATACTCACTAATGATAGAATAGATGGTCTCCCTGTAAGATCCGAGCAAGTTGTGGCAAAAGTTACCGACGACGGCGGGCTTACAGGTCTGTCTCTCCAAGAAAACGGAGAGTTGCGGTTGTCGGGTAGAGCTACACCGGGATCCTATGTTTTAGAATATGAGTTGGCCGAAGCCTTGAATCCTGAAAACAAGGATGCAGCTAAGATCAGGTTCGTAGTGAATTCCAGCTCGATCACCACCGTCGACGATCCTGCCGTGACCAACCAAAATACTGCCGTCACTATCCCTGTTTTGGCCAATGATGAAACAGAATCCGGAACATTCGACCTTGGATCGGTTGAAGTCACCGTACCGGCTGATAATGGTACGCACTCAGTGAATGAAAACGGAACCATCACCTACTCTCCAGCCACTAATTTTTCCGGAGAAGACCAGTTTACTTACAGCGTCTGCGACAGCCTAGATGGAACTGCCTGCAGTACTGCGGTAGTGACGGTGACGGTAAGGCCAATTGCTATAGCCATCACCAAAACTGTTGATAACACCAGTATCTCTGTTGGAGAAACGCTGACCTATACCGTCACCATCACCAATAATAGTGAATTTGTTGTGGAGGATGTGCGCCTTAAAGATGTTCTTCCGGATTTACTACTATACGCTTCAAGCTCTCCTGCTCCATCTGAAGACAACATTTGGATTTTTCCAAGATTGGCAACAGGTGAACGGATATCCATGACCATTGATGCCTTGGCGGTGACATCTGGAGAAGCAGTTAACACGGCCTCTCTCGTTATTGGAGAGTTTGAAACTTCTGCTACTTCCCCTTCCGTCACCATAGGAGAACTTCCGGTCGATCTAAGGATCAACAAAACATCCCATGCCGTCGAAATTTATCAAGGAAATGAGTTTGAATACGAGATATTGGTCGAAAATACGGGCTCTAGCCTCGCTAAGGAGGTTACCATTACAGACGTATTGCCTGTCGGCTTAACTTATGTCAGCAATAGCTACACAGCTTCTTCCAATGATATCACGGCTTCCTTCTCAAATAATGGCAACCAGCTCTCTTGGACTGTAGCATCGTTCCCTGAAGGAGAATCGATTACCATTACATTGAGGGTTAAAGCTGAGCAGTTGGGTTCCAAAACCAACGTCGCGGAAGTGAGCACTGCCGCTCAGGAAGAGCTCACCCCTGCTGACAACACGGCGCAGGACACCAATGAGGTATTGGGCTTCTTTATCCCCAACGTGATTACCCCTGGTGACAAGGATGGCAAGAATGATGAATTCGTCATCAATGGAATCGAACGATTCGCTGCCAACCGCTTAGTTATCTTCAACAGATGGGGAAACCATGTCTTGGAAGCAGACAACTACCAGAACAACTGGGACGCAACTGGTCTCAGCGCTGGCTCCTATTATTATGTATTGGAGCTGACGGACAGTAGCAACAAAAAGCAGGTTTTCAAAGGTTGGATTCAAGTTATTAAAGATTAATCACGATGAGAAATATTTATAGATCAGTAGCTATTTTCCTTCTATTGGCGGTTGGCGCCATAGAAGGAGCGCAAGGGCAACAGCTTCCACAGTTTAGCCAATATATGTTTAACGGACTGCATATCAATCCAGGATATGCGGGCTACAAAGGACAACCCTACATCCAGTCAACCTACAGAAGCCAGTGGGTTAATTTTCCCGGTGCTCCGGAAACGCTGACCGTAACCGCAGATTTTAGTGCCAATGAAGGCCGCATGGGTTTTGGAGCGTCGATTCTTACGGACCAGATGGGCCCGTCAAGAACTTCTTCCGCTCTTCTTACCTACGCTTACAGAATCCAGACGGGCAATGAATCTTTCCTAGGTCTAGGGGCAAGTGC
>DATGMS010000044.1:0-5700 GCA_035307285.1 Cyclobacteriaceae bacterium | reverse complement strand
GCCTGAAGGTACCTGCTGGCCGCATCCTCGCTGTCCTGCGAAATCAAGGTGTCGGCAATCATGAACAACGTGTCCGCCTCAAAATACTTCCTCACCAAGGCATTTCCGTAAACTTTTGAATATTTCAGCTCCTCCCAGTATTTGCCTTCCTCTCCAAAAATCTCCACATTCCGATCTTTATTATAGACGCTCACGTTTTCTGTGGCTTCATAATATTGTTGATTTTCATCGTAATAAAGGATCTCAGCTGAGACCAGGCTGTTCTCTGTTTCTACATCCCCATCATAAAACTTGAAAATCTTGCCTTCCGTATCGTAATGAGTTCCTTTTCTTGCGTTAAGCTTGTTCCCCTCTTTCGACTCGATGTTGGTGATTCCCTCTGTCTCCGCAATCTTTGAAAGCGTGTTGTAGACCAATACATTGGATTTTAAAATGTAATCGGGATTTTCGAGTACGACCGACTCCGTGAAGGTGATGCGGTCGGTCACCGTTTCATAAAGCCCTTTTTCGCTGGTCAGGACGTTGGTGCTGTCCACTACTCTCCCAGAGTTGAAATAATTGGCCTCTCCTGATTCCCGGTTGTAATCCAAGAAATCAGTGTACAGGGTGGTTTCTTTGTTTTTAAACACCACTTGGTTCCTTAGCTTGGCCAACTGGTTGTTGCCGTCGTATTCGCCGTAGGTGCTGTAGGTAGTCACTGAGTCTTGTTGGTCCTCGATTCTTACATTTCCAAAAAGCTTGGCCAAGTTCTCCTGACCATAAAAATGTACAGAGTCGCTGTAAATCAGGGAATTTTGGTGCTTCATCACCACATTTTCCAATAATCTCTCAAATCCCTTACCTCCTACAAGACGCTCCGCATATATGATCTCCAGTCTGGAGTCTGCACCGGGATTATCTTGGGCAAAGATGGCACTGACCCATCCGAAGACGGACATGACGATCAATAGAAAACTCTTTTTATGCATTCAGATTTATATCAACCACAAAATTAACAGAAAATGGTATTTTTGGGTTATGCTTGACCTATTTATCCGTCATATACGGGAAAAGAACATTTTAGATTTTAACCACCATTATCTTCTTGCCATAAGTGGGGGACTGGACAGCACGGTGCTGGCCCATCTGCTGCACGACGCTGGTTTATCCTTTAGCATGGCTCATTGCAATTTTGGCTTGCGAGGGGAGGAAAGTGATGGGGATGAAGCCTTTGTAAAAGGAGTGGCCCGTCAGCTTGATGTAAAGGTATATGTCAAAAATTTCGAAACCAAGAGTTATGGAAAGAACAAGGGGATTTCAACCCAAATGGCCGCACGAGAGTTACGCTATGAATGGTTTGAAGAAATTTTAAATCAGGAAGGCTTAGACGGGTTGGTTGTAGCCCACCATGCAGACGATCAGTTGGAGACGGTTTTGTTAAACCTGCTCCGAGGAACTGGCATCGAGGGGATCTATGGGATGTCCGATACGCGGGAAAAAATCATTCGGCCGCTTTTGCCTTTTGGTAGGGCTTCGTTGGAGGCGTATGCGGCCGCACAAGGTTATAGATGGCGTGAGGATGCCTCCAACGCAAGCGTCGATTACAAAAGAAATTACATCAGGCATCAAATTATCCCCCAATTTCAGGGGTTTGACGCTGCTGCACTTTCTCTTTTGCAGTTCAGTTTTGACCGTGTCAAGGATACTGCTAAAGCATTTTTTTATCTCAATGATGCTTGGCTGGAAAACACAATCAAGGTAGAAGACCAGTATCAATACCTTGAAATAGCAGCATTGAACAAAGCGCAGGGTAAAAAATCCCTGCTTTTTTACTGGTTGCGACCTTACGGATTTACATTTTCCCAGATGGAAGATGTTTTGTCCTCCCTCGAGAAGCTGGAGCCGGGAAAAACCTTTCTATCGAAAGATTATCTCCTCAACCTGGACCGTTCCCACCTCATCTTGGGGCCCGGGGAAAATGGGTTTTCTGAATCATGGATTGAGGAGTCTGCCATTGAAGTCGGGATAGGTAAGGATAATTATGAATTGTTGGTTTTGAAGGAAGGTTTTCAACCCCCCTCTTCCCCGCATGAAGCCATGCTTGACCGGGAAAGGCTGAATTTCCCTCTAAAAATCCGTCAATGGGAATCAGGGGACAGGTTCCGCCCTTTGGGAATGAGGAATTTCAAGAAGGTCAGTGATGTACTGGTAGATTTAAAGATGCCCTTAATCCATAAAAGAAATGTTAAAGTGCTGTGTTCCGGAGAAGATATTGTGTGGGTTATAGGAGTGAGGATTGATGACCGCTTCAAAATTACCTCCTTGACAACGTCAGCTTTGTATATGAAAAAGACAGGCGACCGGAGACGGCAGACCAATTTAGATGAACGAATACAGAAACAGAAGACCAGTAATTTTAATCGACCATAAGTTCTAGTAAGAATAGGAGAGGATAAGAAACAAAGAAATTGTGGAGACTAAAAACCAGTAGGGTCATGTCCGCTTCCCAGCCTAACAGCAAGCAGCTTCCTTCCCTTCGCGGATCCAGCCCACAACAGAGCATGAGTACCAGGACCGAGACATCGAACGTCCTAAAGCTTGGCCTCTCTTCCGTCTTCGGTCACCGTTCTTCAACCTCCCACGCCACAGCAAATACCCCAGAAGAATCACCTTACAAGTAATCATAGGTTTGTTTCTTAAAACAGGCTTCTTTTAATATCTTTGCAATCGTTTTAAATAAAATATCCATAAAATTAAATTTTATATTTCATGACTAAAGTAACTGTAGTAGGGGCCGGAAATGTGGGTGCAACTTGCGCTGACGTCTTGGCCTACAATGAAATTGCGGAAGAAATTGTTTTGGTAGATATTAAAGAAGGGGTGGCAGAGGGTAAGGCACTTGATATATGGCAAAAAGCACCCATTAATTCTTATGACAGCAGAACGATAGGGAGTACCAACGATTATTCCAAAACAGCCAATTCGGATGTTGTGGTGATCACTTCCGGCCTTCCGCGCAAACCGGGAATGACAAGGGACGACCTGATCGAGACCAACGCGGGAATCGTAAAGTCGGTTACTGAAAATGTGGTGAAGCATTCTCCGGACGCCATCATTATTATTGTTTCTAACCCCCTCGATGTGATGACTTATCAGGCCCACATCACTTCTAACCTTTCTAGAAACAAGGTGATTGGTATGGCCGGTATATTGGATACAGCCCGTTACAGAGCATTTATTGCCGATGAATTAAATATTTCGCCAAAAGAAATCCAAGCGATTTTGATGGGTGGCCACGGTGACACCATGGTTCCCCTTCCAAGATACACTACAGTGGCCGGAATTCCTGTGACCGAATTGATTGACAAGGATAAACTGGACGCCATCATCGAAAGGACCAAGTTCGGTGGCGGGGAATTGGTTAAACTGATGGGTACATCAGCTTGGTATGCACCCGGTGCTGCCGCTGCACAAATGGTGGAAGCCATTATTAAAAACCAAAGAAGGGTGTTCCCTGTTTGCATTAAACTAGAAGGGGAATACGGAATTGATGATTGTTACTTGGGAGTTCCGGTTATCTTGGGAAGAAATGGTATCGAGAAAGTACTTGAACTGGATCTTACCGCTGAGGAGAAGGAACTGCTTGAGGTCTCAAGATCGCACGTGAAAGAAGTGATGTCGGTATTGGACAAGATTTCAGGAAAATAAAACACTATTTCATATTTAATGAATGATCAAAGTCGGAAGCAGGAGGAAAAATTTCTTCTTGCTTCCGACTTTGTTCTTTCGGGTTTAGGGATTGGACAGTATCTTTACCCATCTTCATACGGTTTAAACTATCTCTGCGGTGAAATTATTCAAACGTCTGTTGGTCTTCTTGTTGGCTATTTCCTTAATCCTTGCCGCGTATTTCTTATTCACGAACTATGTGTTCACGGATCGGCTCCATACAGCTGATGTAGTTCCTGCAGACGCCATTTTTGTATTTGAAACCGAAGAGCCGGTGAATACTTGGAACCAGTTGGTGAACCAACCGTTATGGGGCAGATTGAGGGATATTCCCTCTTTGAAGGATCTAGAAAACCAGCTCTTGGCGTTGGACAGTCTGGCCGGCAGATCCGGAAAGCTCGAGAGTTCGCTTAAGGGGAATCTCTTTTCAGTCTCACTACATCAATCAGGTAGAGAAGAATTTGATTTTCTGTTTTCGATTGCTTTTTCGGGTAAGGACCATGAGGATTTTATCCAATCTTTGGTAGAGAAAATCACCCCTACAAACATCCATTCGCGGAATTATAGTGGCGTCAAGATTTTTGAATATACCAGCCCCCAGAGTAACACCCTATTATCATTCGCAGTTATCAATAATCTGGTGTTGGGCAGCTACTCTTCTTTTCTTTTGGAAGATGCGATTAGACATGCCCAGTCCGACCAACTGAAGGGATTTAAAGCAGTTTTCCCTGCTATGTTTAAGAACCAGGCGAAACCCACAGGGTTAGGTCTATTAAGAGTTAGCAGTACCGGGATAGCGAAGTTCATACAGGGAATCAGTAGGGGCGGAGACTTGAAGGGGGTGGAATATTTTTCCAAGAATAGCCAGTCTAGTAATTTGGAGCTGAAATTTACAGACAATAAAGTTGTATTTGAAGGCACGTCATTTTTTGATGGTGGAGAAACAGTAGAAATTAGCTGGAATACCGAAGGAACACCTGAAGCCTTCAACAATTACGTTTCTAACAGAGCCGCTGTTTTTCATCGGTATAATGTAAAGGATCCTATTCAGATTCAGGCGATACCCAACCCGGCATTTGAGGCACGGGGAACCCTTCAAGGAGATATGGACAATCTTTTTCCCGAAACCGTATTTTTTAATAGGCTGACCGGGGAAATAGGCTATATGATACTGGAAGAAAGTGGAGGATCAGGAAAGGATCGGCTTCTTCTGCTAAAGACCGATAAAGTCAAAGAGCAGGTAGATCTGCTCAAGGAATTTAGTTTGAATTTAGTGGGGGAGGATCCTGAAAAGGTCGGAAGGGATTATTATTTGGGCAAAGAAATCTTCAGGCTGTCTGCGGAGGAGTTTCCGGCACATCTTTTCGAAGGACAATTTGCAGGATTTCAGAATACCTTTATCACCGACTACAATGACATGATCGTCTTAGGTAACAGCATTAAGGCGATGAGGACATTTTTGGACGATGTTTACAATGACAACACTTGGGGAAAGTCTATTCATCACAAGCGCTTTCTGGAGGAACTTCCCAAGCAATCGGGGTATGAGTTCATCACCAATATTTCGAGGTTATGGAACGATCTAATTGGAATGGCCTCCCCGGAATGGAAGGTGTTTTTCCAGAAATATGCACCGCAACTGAAATCGGTGGATTGGGTCGTCTTGGATCAAAAGGATGAATCAACAAATATTCAGTTCAGTTACCGGTTAGATTCCATTAATTCAGTAACATCCATTGTACTGGCTGAAGATATGGCCGTTCAGTTCAATGAGCTATTAATCTACGGTCCGAGGTCTATCCAGAATTTCAATGACAGAAGTACGGATTATCTGGTGCAGGACGAACGGTCCAACATCCATTTGTTAACGGCGGACGGGGAGATTGTCTTTAGCCAACAGGTGGAAGGGGAAATAGTTGGGGATATTTTTCAAGTTGACTACTATAAAAATGGCAAATTGCAAATCCTGTTTGCGACCCAGCAGGCTGTGTA
>DATGMS010000043.1:0-13163 GCA_035307285.1 Cyclobacteriaceae bacterium | reverse complement strand
GATAAAAGACGCCACTCCCGTTAATAAACAAAATTCCTTCAGATACTGAAAAATGGCCACAGCAATCGTAGAATCCGTCGCTTGGTAGACAATTCCAAGAATCGTAGTGTAAAAAGGCAAGTAAAGGCACATGAAAAAAATGACATATTCCCATTGTCCTTTAAAGAGCACTTTATCAAAAACATAGAAAGTTAACCCTAGCACATATAAGGTAACTAACAAAAACAGTATCATGTATTTGCCATCAAGCTAAATCTCTTAATATCCCCTCCTTGACCCCATCAAGGGTTGCGTTCAACTTTCCCCACCGCCGTTTTAATACAAAATACCCCATCAATCCTAAAATTTTCGCTGCGTTGTAAGGCCATGCAGTCAAAGCATAGGGGAAAAGTGCATATTTTCGCAACTGAAACAACTGATTTCTAACATTAAGAAAGTGTACCTTAGGATCTAAAAACCCTTCCTTTCCTGCTGTCTTGCTTGTAGACGAAGCACCAGCAACGTGGTATATCTTTGACTTGGGCACGACAGCCAAAGTCATTTCTGCCTTCCGCAACCTTAGAGACCAATCCACATCTTCATGATAGGCAAAATAAGCATTGTCCAGCAGCCCAATTCTCTCAATTGACGAGGACTTAAGCAAAATTGCACAGCCTGTAATCCAATCGGTGGCATAAGGCTGCTCAGCGTCTTTTATTTTATAGGAAGTTGCTGAATTGCCCCACCATTTGCTGTAATTTCCGCCCGCATTCCATAGCTTTTTCCTGTCGTGCACAAAATAAATTAAAGGCTGGACTGCTGCACAGGATGGCGTTGCCAAAAGATGTCTTACCATCGGCTCCAAAAAATCCTCTTCTACCAAGGTATCATTGTTTAATAAAAGGACAAATTGAAAGCCCTTCTCTAAGGCATGGGATATGCCTAAATTATTACCCCCCGTAAATCCCAGATTGATAGATGAGGTAAGAAAAACCACCTCTGGAAAGAGCCCCTTAAGCTTGTTCAAGGAATCATCTGTGGATCCATTATCCACTAAAATTACTTGATAGTGAGGATAGCTGATCTTCCTGAGGGATTCAAGGCAGGCTTTAGTAAAGTCAAAGCCGTTCCAATTAAGCAGGATAATGGCTACCGAAGAGTGTTTTATAGAAGGCTTCAAAATGAGGAGTGTTTTTCCCTTTTAATAAGAATAAACAAGTTATAAAAATGAACACTTCGGTAGCTAACAGGCCGTAGGCTAAGCCAATTCCTCCAAAGAGATAGCCGAGCCCAGTACAGGATAAAATCATAAAGCAGCAAGACATCCAAGTAGCACTGAACAACAACTTGTTAAGATTCTCGACAAGAATCATTATCATATTCGCAATATTAAGACTCGCGAGAAGAGGCACAAAACTTAGCATCCTCAAGTAATTAATCGATTCTTCCAGATCCTTTTTTGAAAGGAACCATATAATCTGAGGTGAAAACAAGAAGACAACAACGGTGGTGATTAAAGAGAGGAATATCGCGCCGACATATATTTTTCTCAAAAATGCATAAAACTGAAGAGGATCGGTGCTAGATAATTTACTGGCATTTGGATATACGGCTTGGGTAATTAAAGTTGGTACCATTCTAAGCACCATGGTTATCTTTTCTGCCATACTAAACATGCCCAAAACGGTGGCACTGGCAAAAAAACTTAAAATAATCAATCCCCCACTCACAGATAAATAGGAAGCAACGCCAGAAAGAAACAGGGGGAAATTATCTTTCCAAGAACGCAACATTGCCTTCCATTCCGGGAAGACCAATCTGATTTGAAGCTTAAAATGGATATACCCGATTAATAAAAGGTTTAATCCGAAGGCAGTAAATCCCAATAGAAAATTAACCCACTTGGCATCTTCCGGTGCCCTAATAAACAGGATTAATGCCGCCAGGTACAATCCCTTACTGAACAAATTGGCTAAAGACACCCATCTCATTCTCTCCAAGCCTTGGAAAAACCAGGTTGACTGGGTGGCTTCAGAGAATAGCAAAAGCAGAGAAAATAGGAGGATTATTCTATAACCACTAAAAAAATCAAAGGCCATGATCAAGATTCCAAGAATCACACAGGCCAGTATCGCAAATAGCAACTTACTGAAAAACACCCTTGAAGCCACTTCAGACATGGCATGGGAGCTTTCCTGATTGATTGCTATTTCGCGGGGACCGCTTAGGTTAAACCCAAAGGTCACCCATACATTGGCCAAATAAACCGCAGAAAGAGAAAGATTGACCAGTCCAAATTGATCTACTCCCAATGACTGAATCAGGAGCGGCATCGATATCAAGGAGATTAATACATTGGATATCTGGATGATGAATAAAAAAACAAAATTTTGAAAGGACCTATGCCTGACAAGTTGAAACACCCTATCGAAACCCAATCTTCCAAGCATCAGCCTTGATTAAAAATTACACTTATTGCTGCAGGTGTACCCGGACCAGAGAGGTGATATAAATATAAAATATGACGATTATAAAACTGAGGAAAGCGCCCACTACTATTCCTACGCCTAATTTGATCCTCGATTCTTCTAAAGGAAACCTAGGGCTATCGATAACCTGAATAAGTGGTGAATTGTTGCGGTGGTTGATCTTGGCGATTTCGAGGTTTTTGACGATTTCCTCGTAAACGGCTATAGAAGCTTGGACATCTACCTGGCTACTCCTTGAAGCTACTGTTCCACTTTGGAGGAGAGGATTGGGGTTCGGGACCTGATCCTGCACCCGTGCGTACCTTTTGATACTCTCATCCAGCACACGCCTTACACTGTCAGACTGGGTTTGAAGAATGGCCAGGTTCTCCCCTGTCTTCTTAGTTTTAGTCAGCGCATAAAATTCATTGACATTGGACACCAATGTCTCATTAAAGACCTTCGAAAATGGCTCATCTTTGGATTTGATAACGACTTTGATAATGCTCAGTTTTCTGTCCGGCTTATCGACGATCAGATTTCTCTTCTTGATCTCCTTCACCACCTCTTTAACTACACTATCCTGTTTAACGGAAAATTCCTCTCTTGGTAAGCTGAAATTCAGTTGGGAGAAATCCACTTCATCGGCCCATCTTTTCTCCAACTTATTGAAATCGATGTATCGGTCAATCAGAAGGTGACTTGAATCTCCTTCTTCAAAAGGGCTAAGCAAAGTCTTAGAAATCATACTCTCTGACTTGTACAGTTCCATGATGTTGTCTCCTTGAAAGAGTCCGTTTCCTGTGCCGAGAGAACCTAAATTTACGCCTAACAGTGACGCAATTCCAGACATTCCCCCCATGCTCCCCATGCTTGTTTCTTCCAATACAAAGCTGGACTCGGCGGTATATACCGGCTTCTTTACAATGGAAGCCAAAGCTCCCAACACAGCCCCGGCCAAAATGGCTACCGCTATCAGTCTCCACTTTCTCCTAAATACCTCTACCCACGAACCCATACGGAGTAGCAATTCCCTGAGGGTAATTTTATCGTCAATGATGTGTTTTTGATCGGGCATTAATGACTACTTGTTGTTGAAATCAATTTGTGTAAGAATTAATGCCAAAGTGGCCAAACCCGTAGAGATACCGATGATTTCCCCTGGCATAAAAGGAATTCTTGGCCCTTTGGAAGGAACAATAATTTCAGCTCCCGGCTCAACTGGGGGATAAGACTTAAAAAACAAGAAGTTTTTAGTGCGGGCCACCTCTCCATTTGCATATACCACATAGGTTCTTCTCTTTTTGGCGCGGTTGTCAAAACCTCCCGCACGGTTGATATAAAAGCTCATGGGCCTATTTTCTTCATGCCTCACCGTTGTTGGGTAAATAACATCCCCCCTAAGGCGGACGGTCTGTAGCTGCTTGGGAATGCTGATGATATCCCCTTCCTCAAGGATCAGATCGTGTCCGGATCCCGGGTTAGCAATAATTGTAGCCAGGTCGATGGCTATGGCTTCTGTTTCTTTGATTTTAATATTCGTAAGTCCGGACCTGTTTTGCGTGATATCGGTCAATACTTCCGCGCGGGATTGAGCCAATATATCCTCAGCTTCGTTGTTCATCGCAGAATCAGAACTAGGTCTATTTAACCTTTTCAGGATCATCGCTTGGGATTCAGAGGGGTCAACAGCTTCAGTGGCCAGCCGCTCATATAAATTAAGCAAGTCTCTCTCTTTTCGGATCTTATCCGATTCAGTTTGATAGAACTCTGTTCTGCGGATCAAAGTCGCTCCCTGGGGATAGGCAAACTGGGTAAGTCCGCCAGCCCTCCGGATGATATCGGAGATCCTCTCGTTGGCATTCCCTACAGCATACTGACCCGGAGAATTGACCTGCCCATCGATCTGGATCAGTTTCTCCAAGGCAAAATTTGGCTTTCTTCTGATCAATACATTATCAAACGGCTGCAAGGTATGGGAATTCCCACTAAAACTTAAATCCGGATTGATCTGCACAGGTATAATTTCCGAAATGCCGCCCGCATCAATACTTTGTGTCCTCCTAGCAATTTCGATATTAGAAGAAGAGGCAGCTTCTCTTAACCCTCCTGCGGCTACTATCAGGTCTTCCACGGTCATATTACTGGAATAGGGGTAAATCCCCGGCTCCCTTACTTCCCCGGTGACCTTGACGTAAAATTCCTCATTCAAGTCATAGATCGAAGCAATCCTCACGATATCTTCGGCTTCCAGCAAAACATTTTGAGCGGTGCCCGCCAGTACTTCCTTCAGATTTACTTGAATAAGTTCAGTAGTAAGATCCGCTCTGGTCCTCAGAATGGATGCGCTCTGAAGGTATGCTTCCCCCCGCAAACCTTCGGCCTTATTAATTAGATCCAATAGCGTAAGCCCTTCGGATAAGGCGTAATTGCCTTCCCTAAAAACCGCACCCTTAATCTGCACCCTGTTATTGAAACGATCCAGTATTTTTCCCACCGTGTATTTATCTCCCCCCTTCACCGAGAATATGCCGAATTGATCCTGATAAACATCGGAAACAGCTTTTTCCTTACCCGTGTTTCGAATCACACCCACCCTGTCCTTAAATGCGGCATCGGTAAATCCTCCTGCATATTGAAGCACATCCTGGAAATTTTCACCCTCCTTTACTTCAAATATCAAAGGCCGCTTCACTTCTCCCTGAACCTGGACACGGGCAGAGAAAGGTTCCACTAGGATCACATCCTGATCCTGAAGCTGCTGGGTGAGGTTCGCTTCCCCCCGCGTCAAAAATTCATAAATGTCTATCGTTGCTATTTGTTGGTTGTTTCTGATCAGCTTGACATTTCTCAAAGTACCATTTACATTGGGACCGCCTGCCGCATATAGCGCATTAAATACCGTACTGAAGGCGCTGAGGGTGAATGTGCCCGGAAGCCTCAATTCCCCCACCAAGTGCACCTGAATGGTTCTGATATTGCCCAAGGATATCTGTAAAAATGTGGAAGGATTGTTGCCTGACAAACCCGTAAAATAGGGGGTTAGTCTATTTTTGATTACTTGGCTGGCTTTCTCAATGGTTAATCCCGACACGTTGATAGGGCCTATGTTCTCCAAGATCAGATTTCCCTCGGGAGTGACATTGGCCTCATAATATCGCTCAGACTGCCCGTAAATATCGATATAGAGCATATCTCCAGGACCTAGAATGTAGGATTGAGGGGTGGCCAAATTCAAATTAGGTTCGAAATTTAACCTCCGATCCTTGTTGTAAAACAAATTCATCCCGAAGAGATTTGATTCATTTGCCTCCAGTTCAAAATCTTCCTGAAAGGTAAAAAGACCACGGGTTATTTCGTTAAAATCCGTCTGCCTGCGGGGTTCCCGTTTAGACGCCTCACCCGATCTGACTCCCCCTGACCCTTGTACATCCAAATCTTCCAGTCTTTTCCTAAGCTTCTCCAATTCCGCATCCGGAACCCCGCGGACTTTGGCCATCTGGAGGAGTTCAGCTTCGGAAAGCCCGGACGAACTTGCCCGTTTTACCAATTCCTGTAACTGCGCATCCGATAATTCATCCACCTTGATCGTTGAAATGTCCGGGATGGTTTGCGCAATGGCGGGGCTGCCACCCACAATAGCCACCAAAACGCAGAGAAAGAATCCAATGATAAACGTGCGGAGAAACCTAATATGGGAAACAAACATGGAGTTTATAAGATATTTATTGCAACTTACAAATAGCTTCGCCACTTCAATCCCATCTCAGGGCGAAAAGGTGAATATTTTAAAAGATAGTTCCTATAAATAGGAACCAATTGCAAAGATAATTATTCAATCCTTTTGAGGGTGGTTCTTGTGAATTAAATGCTTATTAACTGTTCTTTAGCCCCTATTAAGGAAATTACTGGCTTGTTTAATGTTTTCACCTAGTAAAAAAAGCTAAATTTGAAGCGGAAATCCGATTCACATACACAAAGCGATTTGCCAGCGTTTGAAAGATTATGAAGATACAATCCTGTTTATGCTTTTTGATTTTATTGGCTTTTTTCTCTTGTAAAAAGAGTTCTTCTCCCTGTGAACTCTCTGATGAAATTCTTCAGGTTCCGATTGAAGTGAAAATCGAAAGGATAGAGACTAAACTCTTTGAAACCACTGACACCGCTGATATCCTGTGGGTCATGGAAGAGCATCCAGAATTTACCAGACAATACCTTCAAGAAAACCTTTATGAAAGCAGGAAAGAACTAGCGGCAGAACTTCTTCAAATAAACCAAGACAGCGCTATGCAGGAATTGTACGGCGAAGTCATGTTACATTTTCCAGATATTTCCGAAGTTGAAAAAGAATTGGAAAACGCCTTTAAATATATCCGCTATTATTTCCCGGAATTTAAGATCCCAAAAGTCTATACCATGGTCAGCGGCTTTAATTCAGATTTGCTCATGAGTGAGGACGTTGTCGTGATTGGCTTGGACTATTTTTTGCCCGAAGAACATAAATTTCAACCTGTGGATCTCCCCAAATACATCACCAAACGCTATCAAAAAGACTACATCGTTCCCACCATCCTCGTAGCTCTCTCTTCCCAATTTAACGCGACGGACATGAACGACAATACCTTATTGGCTGAAATGATTTACTATGGTAAGGCCTATCATTTTGTAAAAACAATGATGCCGTGCACACCAGATGAGTATATCATAGGCTACAGCTCCGAAGATATCCAAAAAAGCTACGCCAATGAGGAAATGATTTGGTCCCATTTTATTGAAAACGAATTACTGTTTGAAACCAACCCTTTTGAAATTCGGAAATATACTGGTGAAGCGCCGTTTACGGACGCTATCAGTATGGAGGCTCCGGGGAGACTGGGCAGATGGTTGGGGTGGAATATCGTGGACGACTATCGGTTCAACAATTCCCTCAACATCAACGAATTGATGGAGGAAAGAAGCGCGGACAAAATTTTCAGGCAGTCAGGGTATAAACCCCGTCGGTAGAATCCAACTTAAATTTCACCGGATCAAGGGTGAATAGGAGCAATTCTATGGCTCTTTCTTTAGAAAAATGAGAGACTGCCAAGTTTCGGGCGTTTTTCTGGGCGTCTTTTAATTTGGATGGATGGGCTACAAATTCCTCCAATTGTAAGACGGTCTTGCCGTGATTTTTATAAGTGTGATATAGCCCCAATTGATGCTCTTTTACAAGGTTTTCCACCCAGCCTTTTTGGTTGATCAATATAGCTTTGCCCATGGATATCGCATCAAAAAACTTGTTTGGACTGTTGGTCCGCAAAACGGGAACATGGTCAAACGAAATATACGCCATGTCTGCGGCAGTCAACAATTCATAAACCTTCCATTTATTTCCATAGGGATAAAAATGGACATTCTTTAGTGCTAAACTCCCTGCGATCTGCTTTAATTCGTCCTCTTCTTTTCCGGCTCCCATGAGCAGAAACTGCCAATCCTTTGACTGATTTTGGGCTTCCTTGGCAAGTCCCAAAAAATCATGAAGCGAATTGACCGGACCCATGGCTCCGGTGTAAGCAATGGTAAATTTATCCTTAAGACCAAGCTTCTCCATCACTCGTACATCCTTCCTCTTAGGCAAGAAAAACCGGGTATCACTAAAGTTGGGAATTAAAACGGGGTTGGTCTGGGGAATTTTAGCACTGATATAATTTTTAATGCCGGGAGACAGCGCCACAACCTTCAGCGCATGGCGATAAATTCGCTCTTCCAGATGATACAGGCTTTTCTGAATCAACTTGTTCCTAATCACCCCCAATTGGATCGGTGCTTCCGGCCAAAGATCCCTTACTTCAAATATATAAGGAACGGCAAATTTCTTTTTTGCCCACAACCCTATCCATCCTACTGTCAAAGGGGTGGAAGTGATGTAAAGTAACTCTGCCCGAGGCAGTTTTTTGATCAGGCTTTTTGCTTGCCTGACAAACCGTAAAAAAGATGCCGCCCTTCTGAAAACCCCAAAAGTGTTGTCATAAAATACCGGCAAGTAGTGAACCCGGATTCCATCAACCAGTCTGAAATCGTACTGTTTACTATTATGAGCAGTAACCATTTCCACGTCCACTCCAGCCTCCACCAATCCTCTTGCTAAGTGGTACGATCGAATTGCCCCCCCTTCTTCTGGAGTCTTAAAATACTGATGAATATAGATTACTTTCATAACGATTGCTTTTCCTTCCATGAAGCCAGGACGAAAAGATTCCAGAGTTGAAGAAAACTCTGCTGTACATGGTCTTGGGGACAACGACCCAACTGACGCATATCTTCAGGAAAATCCATGCCAGAGATTGATTCAAACCTTTGGATCGTAGAAAAAACCTTCTCTCTGAACAAAGGCTCCGACGCCATCCATTCTTGCAACGGAAGCCCAAAGCCCATCTTTTTACGCGCAGCAATTTCTCCCAAGCCATCTTGCTTTAATATCTCCTTCATCCAATGCTTTGGATTTAAGGAAAGGTGTTGCTCTTCAGACATGCTATTGCTCAACGTGACTAGGGTTTCGTCCATATAAGGCGCCCTTCCCTCCACGCCATGTGCCATGGTGGCATTGTCATGGATCTTGAGGACATCATTTACCAGGTAGTACTGGCGATCCCAAGAGATAGCTGTCTTATAAGGCGATAATCCTTTGGGAAAATAGCGCAGAAATTCGGCTCTAAGATCAAGCGGGATAGTTTGAAGAGAGGAAAAATTCAAATAGGTTTCCTCAGGGGAAGACGATACCGCCTCAAACAACTTTTTCAGCCTTCTGGGCAAATATTTCGTCAGGAATTTCTTCCCAACCAAGTATTGCATCATCTGTTTATGTTTTAAGTAAAATTTGAAGGCTTTATGTCTGTCATATCCGCTAAACAGTTCGTCTGCCCCGGCACCACTGATCAAAACTTTAACGTGTTTTTTGGCCTCTTTAGCGATCATCCAGGTGAGAAAGCTTGCGCTGTCTCCTATCGGCTGGTCCAATGAAGCGATGTATTCATCCCAATGCAGAAGTACCGACTCAGGCGTTATCAAGACTTCATGATGGGGACAACGGTATTTGGCAGCAAGCGCAGCGGCAAATTTTGAATCACAGTACTTGCTATCATACTGGGGAGCAAAAGCTGCTGTAAAAGTGAATAGCGGAACGCCCGTCTCTTGATACCATGTGTGCAACAAAAGGCTGCTATCCACGCCCCCGCTAAGAATTACTCCCACCGGGACGTCTGCGTGGAAATTCTTCAAGACCAAATCCAAAACCAACTCCCTGAACTCGGGCACAGTGGGCAAATCAACCCGCTCTTCTTTAATATTTAAGATGGTCTTTGAAGCCACCCGGCCACCAAAATCAAGTACCATAACTTGGCCGGGCATCACCTGTTTTACGTTGCTAAAAAACGACCTGTCTGGGAAGGGGTGCCTTGAATAAAAATACGGCAGGTATTGTGTCGCATCCAATGACTTTCCAATCAACTCAGAGGCTGTTATACCTCTCGCTTCCGAAGAAAAAAGCCATCGGTCGTCTTTATGATAGTAGTAAAGGGGTTTTTTACCGAAAAGATCCCTTGTGATAATAATATTTCGCTTCTTCCTGTCCACAAAAATCAAGGCAAACATTCCCTGCAACCGCTCCACGCCTTTCTCTCCAAACTTCCTTAGCCAATGGATCAATACCTCTGCATCAGACCTGCTTTCGAACACCACCCCTCCCTCCAATAGCTCGTTTTTCAATTCCTGGTAATTGTACAAGGCGCCGTTCCACACCAGAATAGCTTCGCCATCTTGGGTCATTACGGGCTGGTTTCCGGCCTCCCCCAGCTCATGGATCTTGAGACGGTTGCCGGCCAAAAAAATGTTTGGTGCGACTTCTAGCCATTCAGAATGATCCGGCCCCCGGTGGCTTGTAGCGATCATCATCTTTTGAACCGCCTCTTCCCCTTCTCGCGGAAAGTTAAGCACCATATTAATCCCGCACATGCTTACTTGACTTTATCTACAAGCATTTCTCTTTCCAATTGCATGGATATCCTGTTCTTCTCAAAATACCTGCAAAGGTAAGTGATAGGGCAAACCTCGCATTTCGGCTTTCTTGCCGTGCAAACATATCTGCCGTGAAGAATCAGCCAATGATGCGCCTTGTTCACCACCTCTGTAGGGAGATGCTTAATGAGTTGCTTTTCCACTTCGAGCGGAGTTTTGGCGGACAGAGGAACCAATCCAATCCTCTTGGAGACCCTGAAGACATGGGTATCCACCGGCATATTGGGTTGGTTCCAAACCACTGAAGTGATCACATTGGCTGTCTTTCTCCCTACACCAGGTAGTTTGATCAATTCGTTTACAGTGGAAGGAATTTCGCCGTCGAAATCCTCCACCAGCATTTTCCCCAAACCCAATAGATGCTTGGTTTTGTTGTTGGGATAGGATATTGTCTTAATGTAAGGGTATAGTTCGTCAAAGTTGGAAGAAGCCAAATGTAGCGGGGTGGGGAAATCCCTAAAGAGAGCAGGCGTCACCAAATTAATCCTTTTATCTGTACACTGCGCCGAAAGAACCACTGCAACCAATAATTGGAAAGTGGACTCATATACCAGCTCTGTTTCAGCCACAGGCATATTCTCGGAGAAGTAGTCTACAAAGGCTCTATATCGGTCTTTTTTTTGCATTGATTTAATGGATAATTCGTTCTTCAGGTATTTGCCCCTCATTGCCTCACGAACCTCTTCAACAATTTCGTTCAATCGAAACCTTTTCGAGCACTGACATACGCTAGGCAATTTTTGAACGAACTCGGGAGACCGTATGGTTCAATCCTGTTACAATTAATCTCCCTGTTCCGGAAAATAATACATTGTTATCGATTTCGTCATTCCAAGAAATTTCTCCTTGTAGACCTCACCTTCCGGAAATAAAGCCTGCATTTCTTTGGTGGTCAATAGCTTCACTTCCTCAACTCGTTCGATTGCCTTTTCCCTAGTCGGTGATTTTTCGTAATTACCCAAGCTAAAGTTTCTTGTAAGGACTACTCGCAGGGGCTTCGGAAAAAACTGAAAAAAAGGAAATAGCCAGTGTGGCTCAATAGGGAAGTAATAATTGGGGGTCTGAATGTAATAATTCTTCCCTACTCGTCGGACTTCATTAGCCATTTTAATTTGATTATCCTTGGTGAAAAGATGTTCAATGACCGAATTCGAATAGACAATATCAAACTCACCATCCGAATACTGAGGCATAGAACAGGCATCCCCAACCACGCTAGTGAAGTTATTGTTTTTCACTTCTATATCATATAAGTTCAGTAGGGTTATGTGGACCTGATGATTATCAATCATTTTCATCCGCTCCCAGTAACTTTCAGTTCCCCCGATATCGAGAATCCGAATAGGCTGGTCAGAAGAAACCTTGTTTAGGAGACCTTTAAAAAACATAAATCTTTTCTCCCTAAATCGCTGGTTGAAAGATTTTTCATAATTGGGCTGTAAATATTTACTTGGCATGACTTTGGGGTTATTGGTGTTAACTACTTGCTTGAATTAGAACGTATTAAGAAGTCTATGTACTTCCTCTTTGGCAAAAAGATCCGCAATTTACCTGATCCATTCCTATAACAGTAGAAAGTTGTCATAATTCGACTTATCCCTGCTGTATATTAATGTTGAATAATTTGAAATTTGTATTGCTGGCAGTAAATAACAAGAGAAACTCCACGATGCTTAGTGACATCAGAAGTTGTTTTCCTAAAAGTAAAGAATTTAATTTTCTCCCAACTACTTTCGCAGATGAGTTTAGGATTTTAATCCTAAAGTTGTCTTATCTGTTCTAGATGACTGCTATGGTTGTGGTCATTCTATTGCCAACAACAACCAAAAAATACGGCTGGTTGACTGGCTCACATCAACAACGAAGAGAAGAAAGGAGATTTAAACAATTAAACCTTCTCCACGCCGGATGGTCTAGATTTTCTTTTTATCCTTCTCACTACATTTTCTGAAGGTTGGAGAATAAGATAATTCAGATGTTCCATGGTGTTTAACATATCTAAATAGTCTTGCATTAATGATTCATCTGCATGCATGGCCTGCACCAGTCTTTCCATCTCAACCTCATCCATCTCCTGATAAATATATCTTATCAGGTCACTTTGGGTAAAACATTCTGTCATAAGCAATATTTATTTTTCCTAATTTCTTCCTCATATTGATCAAAGCATACCTCATCCTCCCCAACGCGGTATTAATGCTTACACCGGTTTGTTCAGAAATTTCCTGGAAACTCAAGTCCATATAATGCCTCATGATCAGCACCTGCTTTTGGGTTTCAGGCAATTCCTCAATTAATTGCTGTACCAAGGCATACGTTTCATCTTTGATACGTAAATCTTCAACATTTTCATCCGCAAACTGCAAAGTATTGAAGATATTGGATCCATCCTCCATAACAACGGACGGATATCGCTTCATTTTTCTAAAATGGTCGATAGCCAGGTTATGCGCAATCCTCATTAACCATGGCTGGAATTTACCCTCTTCGTTATAACGGTCCGAGTTCAGAGTCTGTACTACCTTCACGAAAACATCCTGTAGTAAATCCTCTGCCACTCCCTGATCTTTGACAATCATATGAATTGTCGTAAATACCCGGGATTTATATTTATCCACCAACACCTCGAAAGCTGCCTCACTTCCGTTCCTATACTGCGATATT
>DATGMS010000042.1:0-28113 GCA_035307285.1 Cyclobacteriaceae bacterium | reverse complement strand
AGCTGCCAGAAATAAACTGTCCCAATGGAGGCTTACCTCCACGCAAATCGATCAATTGGAGGAGTCCGAAACGCTGCAAAGCTCCTTCGATATCATATCCGAGGTTTCCGGGGTAGTTACCCAACGAAACATATCAGTAGGAGACTTTGTGAACAAGGGTACAGTATTATTTGAAATCATGGACCTTCAAAAGGTGTGGGTTCTCTTGGATGTCTATGAAAATGATCTTTCTTCCATTCAACTGGGGGACAAGATTATTTTTAAAGCCAATGCTTATCCCGGCCAAACCTTCGAAGGAACCGTGAGTTTTATTGATCCCTTGTTAGATCCACAGAGCCGTACATTGAAAATCCGTGCTGAGGCAAGCAATCCGGGGCTACTTCTAAAACCCGAGATGTTTGTTACTGCTTTGCTGGAATCGGGTGTACAGGGAGACCAAGAATCATTGACTATCCCCAAAAGTGCGGTACTATGGACCGGGGAAAATTCTGTGGTATATGTACAAGTGGGAGACCGGGAACATCCAGCCTTTGAAATGAGGGAGGTGGATCTAGGGGCTGCTTTTGACGACCGCATCACCGTCAGGTCGGGATTGAATCGGGGCGAGGAAGTGGTTTCCAACGGGGCATTTGCCGTAGATGCGGCCGCACAGCTTTCAGGGCATTACAGCATGATGAACCGCCCGGTTACGCTGGAGGTTTCTTCCTCTTTTATGCAGGGATTCGATCAGTTGATGACCTTCTATTTTGATTTGAAAGACCAATTGGTCAGCAGCAACGGGAGAAATGCGGCCCTTTCGGCGGCCTCCCTGCACAAAGCCCACCAGCAGATCAATGAGAATGAGCTCGACAAAAAGGGACAACAGCTATGGGAAGAGATAAGCCATCCCCTGATTGAAAGTGCGTCGCAGATCGCCCAGTCCAATGACCTTGAGGTACAGCGTAGCCAATTCCAGACTTTATCCGACCAGATGATTTTGCTGTTGGAAAAAGTGGGAACAGAAAAGCCGGTTTACAAACAATACTGTCCGATGGCCGATCAAGATAAAGGAGCCTTTTGGCTGAGCAAAGAAAAGGAAGTTCGGAATCCATATTTTGGAGATGCTATGCTGACCTGCGGTGAAGTGAAAGAGACTTATCAGAGGAAGTCATAAAAAACAAGCCATTGTAGGGAGAAGGTGTTGGTTTCACGCAAAATAATGGAAATGAAGTCTCGCAGAGGCGCAGAGACGCAAAGAAGAAAGGGAAATATTTTTCCGCTCTAAAAACACTTAGCGTCTTGGCGACAGGTAATGCCATTCGAAAACAAACCATTGTAAGGGGAAGGTGTTGGTTTCACGCAAAGAAATGAAATGAAGTCTCGCAGAGGCGCAGAGACGCAAAGAAGAAAGAGAAATATTTTTCAGCTATAAAAACACTTGCCGTCTTGGCGTCTTGGCGAGAGATAATGCCATCCGTATTTGCCGACAACAAGCCTTATACTCTGAGAAGTTTAAGTTAGATTTTTTATTAGTTGGAATACAACTCCTTTTATTAATCAGCTATAATATTCCCAAGGTGTACTTCATCAGGATTTCCTGGAAGTATAGTGTGTAAGTAGCTTGGGCGTGATCAGATTGGGCGGTGGCCAGTTGCTGGTTGGCCTGGGCCAGATCCACAAAGTTACTTAAGCCCAGCTTAAACTTCTCTTGAATGGCCAATTGCGCTTCCGCAGCAGCATTCAACTGTATTTGCGTGGATTGTTGGCGCCTGATGGCTGCTTTGAAATTCTCATTGGCCATCTTGGTTTCCTGGTTCAGGCTCCTTTCCAAGGCATCCGTTTCCAGCTGCCTGTTCTTCCAGTTCATTCGGCTTCGGGCCACTTCCAGCTTGTTGTTGAAATTGTTGAAAATAGGAATGGATACATTGAAGCCCATGGTCATCTGCGGATAAATGTTCAAAAATTGGTCGCTGAAGGTTCTGGTGTCCAAAGAAGTGTAAAATGTATTGTAGTTTAAGAATGCGCCGACCTGCGGAAAAAGCCCCGCCCGGGAGGCCACTGCCATCCTTTTTGCTCCATCCTCCCTGAGTTGCTGTGCTTTATAATCGGTCCTGTTTTGGAAAGACATTTCGTAAAGAGGTTCAAGATCCAGCCCCAGAAATTCACTTTCCTGTGGGGCGGAAATGTTTACAGGCTCCAGCTTTGGAAAGACGTTGGGCTCCAGCTGTAACAGTTCCGCCATTGCCCAAAGGTCCGTTTCCAGTTGGATCTTTGCATTCAAAGCTACGGTTTCGAGCCTAGCCACCTCGGATTGCTGGTTGTACTGATCGGAAAGGGTGTTGAGGCCCACTTCTACAAAACCTTCAATCTGACGCAGTTGCTCCTTTTGGTTTTCTAAATTCTGTAGCGCAAGCTCATGAAGTTCTTCATCCAACAAGACTTGTAGGTATTGCTGGGCCACCTGAAATACTACCTCCTGTGCTTCACGATTGAGGTCTTGCTGTCCCGCCTCTTCCATCAGCCGAGCCGCCTTATAGTTGTTCGAAAGCCTCCCGCCGTTGTAGATGGGCAGCCCCGCACTTAGCCCCGAAGACATCACGTTGTTGTTCACACTAGTGACGATGATTTCTCCCTCCACCTGTTGGAACTGCTGTCCAGATTGTCGGGAGAGGCTGTTGTTGATATTCACTCGCGGAAAATAGGCAAACAATGCTGCCTGCTTTTCGGTCTTGATCAGTTCTTGTTCATTGATTTTTATCCGATAGGCCTGGTTTTTTTGAAGGCCTATCTCCACCGCTTCCTCCAAGTTCAGCAAGAGGGTATCCTGTCCCTTACTTGTTGTATAGAAAACAGTTAAAATCAAACCCATCAATAACAGCTTTTTCATAATGCAGTGTCCTTTCCGATTTTTCCGTCCACCACTTCAATCAAACGGGTGCCATAGGAGGCATTTTCCGCCGAATGGGTTGCCTGCAAGATCGTTGTTCCTTCCTGGTGGAGTTCTTTGAATATCTCCATAATTTCTTTTGCTTGGGCACTATGGAGATTGCCGGTAGGTTCGTCCGCCAGCAGGATGCGCGGCCTTCCTGCAACTGCCCTGGCGATACCGACCAATTGCTGCTGCCCACCGGAGAGCTGGGCCGGGAAGAGGTCTTTTTTGGCTACCATGTTAAAGCGGTCCAGCAGGTCGGCAATGATGCTCTTCCTTTCGGAGGAGGCCACGCTTCGGTATAAGAGCGGTGTTTCTATATTTTCATACACTGTCAATTCGTCTATCAGGTGGTAGGCCTGGAAAATGTAGCCGAACTCGCTTTTGTGCAGGGCGTTTCGGTGCTTCTCCTTCATCTTGTTGATGACCTGATCCTCGAAGGTATAGGTGCCTTCATAATCTTCATCCAAGAGGCCGATAATGTTTAAAATGGTGGATTTACCCGCCCCGCTGGGACCCATTAAGGTGACAAATTCCCCTTCTTTAATGGTGAGATTGATGTTTTTAAGGATAAAAATCCGCTGGAAGCGGGAATCTATAAATTTATCGACTTTGCTAAGTTGGATCATGGGTATGGTGGAAGAGTTATTATGTTATAGGTTAATGAGTTATTGGTATTTAGATTTTTAGGATATTGGGTGTCACTTTGGTCTTGGTTCTTTATTCTTTAGTCTTGTCTTAATACTTATGTCTTGCTACTTGCTTCTTTGCTATGGGTGTTGCCAAAGTTAGGCCAATAAAGAATCCCTGTAAAGGGCTTTATAGGCCGGAATCGGTAAGTTATCAGGTTTTGTTTCGGACGATATTGTCCGCTGGCGGGCGAAGGGGACGAGCGCATATATCCGGATAGAATATGCAAGTCGTTCTTTTGATGACTTCAGACGTTTTTGCCCTACAAATCTGTGTCAGCCCATATTGAAGTCGGCTAAATTTAAAACATGCGCGGCAATCCACGTCAAAGGAAAACAACACTTCTTCGACAATCACTCCCAGTTCTTGAACCTAGACCAGATCTTCCCACCGGCTTAAACCCATACTTCCGCCAGCTCGCACTCGGTTTTGTCCGCTTCACAGAGATCTCACTCACGGCTTTGGGGCTTTGAGGATACATTTGTAGCTGTAAACTAAACCAATTTAAAAATGAGAAAGCTATTTTTAACAATGATGACAGGATTGGGATTTGCCGTAGCAGTCAATGCCCAGACAGACAAAGGTAACATGATGTTCGGTGGTAATGCCGCCTACGACTACTCTAAAGTTGTTGATGTAGATGGCAACACTCAGCAATATACGATTATGCCACAGGTAGGATTCTTCGTGCAGGACAACTTTGCCCTAGGTCTAGGGTTCGGCTATTCCGGAACCACGGAAAAAAGCGCTTCGGACATTAAATCAACGGTAGGCGAATTCGCCGTAGCTCCATTTGCGCGGCTTTACAAAGGTGAGGGTCCGGTGAAGTTCTTCGGCCAGTTATCTGTTCCCATGGGATGGGGTACCAGCAAAGTAGACGACAACAAAACCGGAACCACGCAACGCTACGGAGCGGCAGTATCACCAGGTATCGCCTATTTTCCCTCCAATAGATTGGGAATCGAGCTTTCCGTAAAAGGCTTATATTTCGAAAATACATCACGCAAGCCAGAAGGCGGATCCAAGGTGAGTGCCAATGCCTTCGGGTTGGATGCAAATTCCTTGGCACCGTCCATCGGGGTTAGCTTCTACCTTTAAGCCTCACATATCTAATTTATGCCGCCCCGATTTACCCTGTAAGTCGGGGCGGCTTTTTGTAACACTTATTGTAAAGCTATTCAAATTGCACATATTTGCCGTATGAGGATAAGGTTCCCACTCAAAGAGTTGATCCGGTATAGCGTCGTCCTATCGGTGGCGGTTACCATCTTTTTGGCTACGATGATTTACCTACAAGACTTGGATCTTGTATCAGGTATTTCAAGGGCGATTCTTTCCGGGGCCATTTTGTTTTCCACCTCGATGTTGAGTATTTTTTTCATTGTATTGTTTGAAAGATGGAAGCTTCCCAATTCTGTCAGTTTCCGAAATATTCGTTTTGTATTCGGTGGCTTGAGCAATATACTTTTAATGCTAATATTCCACCTGCTGAGAGCTTGGGCGGAAAAGTACAATTTGGTTCCTAAGGAGCTTTACGCTGCCGAAGAGATCCAGGATTTGCACGGATGGCAATTATTTTTGCTGATCTCAATTTCGTCCTTGATGGTCTATGCCTTGGTTCATCTGTTGCATAACTTCATCCTGCTGAACCACCTCAAGACGCAGACCGAGCTGGAGCTTTCGTACTTGCGTTCTGCCAATGCGGAAACTACCAACCAGCTGCTTCGGCAACAGGTTCAGCCGCACTTTCTGTTCAACGCTTTGAATGTGTTGAAGTCACTGATCAAGCAAAACCCGAAAACTGCGGAAGCGTATCTGTTGCGTTTGTCCGATTTCCTGCGCATGTCCTTTGCCCAAAACAAAAAAGATGTGGCTACTGTCCGGGAAGAAATAAAACTATGCAGGGATTATCTGGAGATGCAAAAAATGCGTTTCGGGGAGGCCTTGGAATATACTGTTGATGTCCCGGAGGAATGCATGAATGGCACTTTACCTTTCTTCTCGCTACAGCCATTGGCAGAAAATGCCCTTAAACACAATAAATTGACGGAAGAAAACCCCCTGCATATCCGGATCAGCTCACTGGGCGGTTTCATTAAAGTCGAGAACAACCTGCAAAGGACGTCCAGTGTGGAGGGTTCGACCGGAAACGGTTTATCCAATCTATCAGAGCGCTATAGGCTGTTGTCCGGTGATAGTATCCAAATCCGCGAGGACGTAAAGGTTTTTTCGGTGGCACTCAAGATCATGTAGTTATGAAAATCGTCATTATTGAAGATGAAAAGTTGACCGCAAAGGATCTAGAAGATGTGATCTTGGAAATAGCTCCTTCCTTCCAGATCGTGGCTACGCTTTATTCGGTGAAGCAGGGAATCGCGTACTTCCGTCAAAACCCCAATCCGGATCTGATCTTCAGTGATATCCAATTGGGCGACGGGCTGAGTTTTGATATTTTCAGTGCGGTGGAGACCGAGACGCCGATCGTGTTCTGCACTGCCTACGATGAATATGCGCTACAGGCTTTTCGGCTCAATGGGATTGATTATGTGCTAAAGCCTTTTACAAACGAAGCGATAAGTGCCGCCCTCGACAAATATAAGGGACTTTCCAAGGTGTTTGCCGAGAATACCGGTACAGCCATCGGGGAAATTCAACGCTTGCTGAGCGAGATGAAGCCTGTCAAATCCTCCAGCATATTGGTTAACCATAAAGAGAAAATTATACCCATTAAGCTTGACGATATAGCAGTATTCTATATCCGTAACCAAGCCACCTACTTGATGAATTTTGATGGAAAGAGCTATTTTTTGAACAAGACACTCGACCAGATTGAACAGATATGCGGGGAGGGCTTTTTTCGTGCCAATCGGCAGTTTCTGGTCAACCGGGCTGCCGTAAACGATGCCTCGCATCACCTCTCCCGTAAGTTTTCAATAAGGCTAAAGATCCCGTTTGAACATCATATCACGGTGAGCAGGGAAAAACTGAGTGATTTTCTGGAGTGGCTGGCACGGTAGCCTAAGGAAAGGCACGATTAACCGGTGTGGGTACTATGCCGGCAGCAAGTCAGCAACTAAACGTCTCTTTTACGCCAGCTTCTTGGAGGGAATACGAAGCAAAACCGGAACAGCAACCTCAAAACAGAAGCTTGGCGACCTTTGCCATCTAACTTTGTGTCCTTTTGCGAGAACATTTTTTTTTCTCGTTAACGGAGTCCCTTCGGCTGAGGTTCTTTACGGTTTATAACCAAAATTATAAGTGCATCTCAGGAATTTTCCTATCTTGAAGCCTTTATTTCCTTAATCCCAAAATAAACTGCTTCGTGAAATCTTTTACAGCCAAGATCTCCCTGTTTTTCCTTATACTAATAACATTCCTCCAAAGCTCAACAGCCCAAACCGCTTGGCCGGACAGCATCCCCTGGTGGAAGGCCAATAATCTCCGGGTCATACAAACCAACCTGCCTGCCTACGAAGCTGCCACCCTCGATCCGGACTCCTTGGTGGCCGACCTGATACACTTTTCCGCAAACACCTTGATCATCAATGTGGGGGGCATTATGGCTTTTTATCCTACCGCACTGGAATACCATTATACCAACCCCTACATGAAGGAAAATATGCTGGGAGACGTGATTGCCAGATGCCATGAAAACGGCATCCGGGTAATTGTCAGGTTTGACTTTAGCAGGGCGCACAAGAGTATTTTTGAAAAACATCCTGACTGGTTTTATATTTCCCCTGAGGGAGAGCATATTACCAACGAGGAGCTTTACACTGTTTCTATCAACGCACCTTATGAACAGGAACAACTCTTCAACATCGTCGAAGAGGTGATCGACCTGTATCCGATAGACGGGATATTTATCAATATGCCGGGCTACCAGACCAGCAATCCTTATATCGGCAAATATTATGGCATAGACCAAAATCCCTACGACCAAAAACGCTTTGCAGAATTCAGTGGAGGCATGACCCTGCCGTTGAAAGAGGACCGAAGTGATCCTGTTTTCAGAAAATACGAAGAGTTTAAAAAATTCACAGCGGATGATCTGATTAGGAGGCTTAACGAATTGGCGAAGTCTAAAAACGAACAGATCGCTATCTGCACCTATTCCGAAAACCATGTGGATATCATCCGGCACGAATCGCAGACCAATACGCTTCCTTATTGGCCCTACAACGCCTCGGACAACGTCAGCAATACCCGGCATTCTTATCCTGACCATATCGTCAGCAATGCAAGTATTCAGCAGATTTCCTTCCAGTCCCGCTACAATGCCGTAGAACCGGAGGAAGTGACCATCCGTCTTTACGAAAACATCGCCAACGGATCCGGCTTGGATATGAGCATGATGGGGGATTTTAGAGGCTATGAGGATGAACGTAATTTTGAGGTATTCCAAAAAGTCTACGCCCACCACAAGAAATATGAGCCCTACTTTGGCAACTACAAATCTCCCGCGCAAGTAGCGGTCATTGCACCCGGTTCTTGGCCTTCGGGCGAATCCGGTCAGGAATATCGTGGCATCCAGCTGATGCTGAAGGAAGCCCATATTCAATACGACATCATCGAGAACAGCCAAATAGGCAATTTAGAAGCCACTTTGGGCAATTACCGACTGATCATTCTTCCGGAAATTACCCATCTTGACGAGGAATCATTGGAAGCCTTGCAAAGGATCACCGAAAAAGGTACTCACCTGATCGCCACCAACCGATCCCTGTCGGAGCATCCCGAAGCTTTAGAGCAGCTTTTTGGAGCAAAAATTAAAGAGAAGGACCATAATGGGGCTGGTTTTTATCTCCAGGTAGAGAATAAAAAACTTTTCGAGAGATTGAAACAACAGGAACTGCTGTTTTGGAAGTTTAACCTGGGACTGTATGAATTTAGCGGTGCGGACGAAACCCACCTGCCCATTTATACACCCGGCATTCCCGGCCCGCCTGAGATCATCGGCGGACACGAACCTACAGGACATTACGCTGCCGGCATTAAGCAACATGCCAACAGCAAGGCTGCACTTCTCCCGGTGAATCTAGGCAAGCTCTATTACCTGCACGGCTATGAGCAACATAAAAATATCCTCCTGGATTTGATTGACCATATCTTTCCCGAAGCCGATCAGCTGATCCAGACCGATACGCATGAAAGGGTGGAAGTCATCTTGCAAAAATTTGCCCTTAATACGCCGGAGAATTTCGGCAAGAAAGAAAACGACGGCCTTATCCTCCATCTGGTCAACCTTACCGGCTTTAGCGGAAACACTTATTTTAACCCTCTGCCGGTGTACGCTACCCAGTTCCGCATACAGGCGGATTTTTCCCCCAGTAGAGTTTGGAGCATGGTGACAGAAGAGGAGGTGGATTTCAGCTATAAGGACGGATATATCAGCTTTGAGCTGGAGCGGCTAGGGGAATTTGATGGGGTGGTGATGGAAAGGTGAGGCATGTAGCCGCGTCTACTTCAAACACAGGATAGAAAGCCCAGTTATGGCATAAAATAAATCGCTTTTAAAAACCTTGACGATGTAGCAATTCCGAAAACGGCTCCGTATAAGTAGTATGAAGACAAACAACCTGATTTTCCTTGTTCTTTTAGTTGTCATGCTTGGCTGCAATCAGGATGACGAGAACCCCCAAGCCCTAAACGGAACCTATATAGGGATTTTTGAGCGAGATGGTGAGGTGGCTGACGTAGAATTGACACTTGATAATGGTACGTACCAAGGTCAAGGTGAACATCCTAAATTCCCCGCCATTTGCCGTGGTACCTACACCGTCTCAGGAAACAAAATCATTTTTGTTAATACCTGCTTTTGGACAGCGGAATTTGACTGGACTTTGATATTGAGTGGCGAATGGCAATTTGCTCTGAACAATAAGATACTTATTATGACGAACGCTGCCGGGGATAGATACACCTTGAACCGACAATAAACAGTAACCAAAATGCCATAGATGCCCGATAAGGTTTCTTGTCAAACATTATTTTCCCTTCTCCCCCTTCTCCATCTCTGTGCGTTAGGAAGACCTCCTTTCCAAAGTATGATTTTTGATTTCCCTATCTTGCTGGAATGATCTATTGATGATCTGGCTAGGTATAAGGCTTTAACTTTACTTTTTACCAGACTTAACAATAATATTTCAACTAAAGCAGGATAGAGCAGGATGCTCTGCTTTTTATTTTGTGATTATTTAGGAAGATATTCCAATCTCCTCACCAAGAGGATCAGTTTCTATTTAAAATAATCCAAAATGATGAAAGAAAAATATTACCCTTTTATGACTAATGGCTTGCTTTGGCTCTTTGCCTTTGGTTTTCTATTAGCGCTTCCGGCTTTTGCCCAGCAATCCGCTGTTAAAGGCGTGGTGAAATCCGAAGACAATCAAGAATCCATTCCGGGAGTATCCGTCCTAATCAAGGGCACTCAAAGAGGAACAGTAACTGATTTAGACGGACTGTTTACTATCCAAGCTTCCACCGGTGAAGTATTGGTATTCAGTTTCGTGGGGTATGACAGCAAAGAAGTTACTGTTCAGGGAGCTAACCAAATTGAAGTTGAGCTGAGCCCCTCGCTAAGTGACTTGAATGAAGTTGTTGTAGTTGGCTATGGAACACAGAGAAAGTCAGATTTGACCGGTGCGGTTGCCACGGTGAAAGGAGATGTGCTCCAAGAAAGACCCGCAGCCTCCCTAAACCAAGCTTTGGCCGGTCGTCTTACTGGGGTAAATGTATCTGTAAATTCAGGGCGTCCGGGAGGAAGGGCCAATATCAGGATCAGGGGTAACACCTCGGTCAGCGTCTCCAACAACCCACTTTATGTAATTGATGGGGTTATCCTCAACGCAACTGGCCTAACCAACGGCAGTACGCCCATCGATTATATCAACCCTAACGACATCGCCTCTATTGAAGTATTGAAAGATGCTTCCTCGACCGCCATTTATGGTGCCCGAGGAGCCAATGGCGTCATCTTGGTGAGCACAAAGCGGGGAAACCAATCCGGCGGAACCGTCAGCTATGATGCGGATATCAGCGTAGGGACGCTACCTAGAAAAATTCCACTATTGAATTCTGAGGAGTTCTTGATGGTGGAAGATATTGCCTACCAAAATGCCCAAAAGTATGATCCCGTGGGCTGGGCCGGAGGCAAGTACACGGATCCAAGCACCAAAAGAAACAATCCTGATCTATTTGATGCCAACGGAAAGCCTTTATATGATACCGACTGGCAAGATGAATCCTTCCAACAGGCGATTACGCAAAACCATCAACTGGCTTTCACTGGCGGCAACGCCAAAGACAGCTACGGCGTGTTTTTAGGCTATAGAAATGAAGAAGGCCTCGTGAAAGAATCCTGGTTAAAAAGATATGCAGCCCGGTTTGTTTTTGACAGCCAGATCAAAGATTGGCTAAAAGTCGGAGGGAGCTTAAGCTACAACGACCAGAATGAAAGCCAAGTCGACCCCCTCGGAGGTGGAGGTATTATCGCCATGAGGCAGGTATTAGAAGCCCTTCCGATCATTCCGGTAAAATACCCTGACGGAAGATGGGGTGGAAACGAAGACTATCCCGGCATGGAAGGAGGCGGAAACCCCTTGAATATTGTCGAAGAACGACTTTTCCATGTTAAGACACAGACCATGTTAGGGAATGTTTATTCTAACATCCGGCTCATGGAAGGTTTGGAGCTAAGAACCACTTTGGGAGCTAATATCATCAACCAACGTGTCGACTATTATGGCGGCCGTACGCTAAACTATATTTCAAGAAACCAAGGCGGTGATGCTTCAGTGGAAAACAGCAGACATAACTCTTGGCAGTTCGAAAACTACCTCACCTATAACAAGGAGTTTGCCGACATCCACTCTATTAATGCCTTGTTGGGGATCTCCTGGCAACATGTGGACTATTTTGGAGCTACTGCAAGGGCGCAGCGATTTCAGGATGACTACTTTCAATATAATAATTTGGGCGCAGGGGCAAACCCAGTGGCAGCCAGCTCTGGAACCAGTGCTTATGGGTTGAACTCCTACTTTGGCAGGATCAATTACAACTTGATGGAGAAGTACCTGGTAACTTTCACGGGGCGTATTGATGGTTCTTCCAAGTTCGGGGAAGCGAACCGCTATGCTGTATTTCCTTCTGCCGCTGTGGCCTGGAGAATCTCCGAGGAAGATTTTCTTAAAGACAATCCTGCCATCTATAACCTGAAGCTCCGTACCAGTTATGGGGTTACTGGAAACTCTGAAATCACCGCCTATCAGTCTTTGGCAGGATTGGGTAATTATTCGGTCATCTTTAACGGCAGCCGTGCGATAGGAATAGGGGTAAACCGTCTGGCCAATCCAGACCTACAGTGGGAAAAAACCCAGCAGGTGGATGTAGGGCTTGAACTTGGCCTTTTGGATGGCAGGTTGAATTTTGAAGCAGATATCTATCGCAAACTGACCACTGACATGTTGCTCAGTGCGCCGGTCCCTTCCAGTAGCGGTTACTCTACCGTTACTTCGAACATCGGCAGTATGGAGAACAAAGGTCTGGAATTCGCCATCAACAGTGTCAACATCACCAACAATAACTTTACCTGGACCACGGATTTCAATATTTCCCTTAACAAAAACAAAGTAATCGCATTGACGGGCGGTGCCGACATCTTTTCTGGATCCTCCATTATACGTGAAGGTCAGCCTGTAGGTGCTTTCTTTGGCTTTGTACATCAAGGTACTTGGGGAACGGATGAGGAAGATGAGGCAACAAAATACCTGAAAAAACCAGGGGATATCAAATATCAGGATGTTGATGAAAACGGGGTGATTAATGACAACGACCGCGTGATCATCGGAAATGGAATTCCTAAAGGCTTTGGAACCTTGCTCAACACTTTTACCTACAAAAACTTTTCTTTGACATTGGATCTACAGTTTATGTACGGCAATGATGTGTTGTTCCGGAGCAAGCACTCGGCAGAAGATCGTCAAGGAATCGCCAATAGTTTCAAGACGGTCTTGAATGCTTGGACTCCACAGAATCAAAATACCAATATCGCAGAGGTGCGCCCTGTGTCTGCGGGATACAATACCAATAATGATACGGACAGGGTTCAGGACGGCTCCTTTATCAGGGGAAGGAACCTGCTGCTGGCCTATAACTTCAATCCGGGGGTTTTGGACAAACTGCATCTGAATAGGTTGAGGGTTTTTGCATCAGCTCAGAACTTCTTCCTATCCACGGAATATGAAGGTTACGATCCGGAAGTCTCCACCTCGGGCTCCCCATTTGATCAGGGGGTGGATCTGTATGCCTACCCCAAGCCTCAGGTATTTATGCTCGGCATCAATGTGGGCTTCTAATATTTAAACTGTAAAAAATATCTTTATGAAAAATATATCAAAAATTGCCAGTCATTTCCTATCCTGGAGTGCGCTGCTGCTTTTCGGTACGGGATGTTCGAACTTTCTGGAAGAACCCGACAAGTCCAATTTTACCATGGAAAATTACTTCACCAAGCCTGAGCATGCCGAGAGTGTGGTGAATTCTATTTACCAAGAACTGAGGGAAATCCCCACTGGAGGATTTAACGGAGGGCCCTGGATGATGTTGGAGTTTGCCACCGGTTTGGCCAACACAGAACTTGGACAAGCCCAAAACAGCATCTTTGTTAGAAACTTGGTGAACAATTCGGACAATGGCTACGGCCAGTCCTATTGGACGAGGTGGTACAGGGGGATTGCCAATGCAAATTTAGCCATTGCCAAAATTCCAGGTATTAACATGGAGGAAGCCGCTAAAGCGAAGTTTATCGGGGAGGCCCGGTATTTAAGAGCGATGTACTACTATGATTTGGTTAGGATATTCGGTAAAGTCCCTCTTATAACGGAGCCCGTGAGCTTAAATTCACCAGAACTCTATCCGGAGCCCGCTACAGAAGAGGCCATTTACAATTTGATTGTGGAAGACTTGGTCACCGCCGAATCGTCCGGTCTCCCTTATACTGACGCTTCGGGAAGAGCGACTTTAGGGGCCATCAAATCCCTACTGTCAAGTGTTTACTTGACCATGGCCGGATATCCGCTACAAAAAGGTCAAGAGTACTATCAAAAGGCAGCCGACAAAGCCAATGAGGTGATAACTTCCAACCAGTATTCGCTGTTTACGTCTTATGACCACCTACACGATCCAGCGAAAAAAAACGTGGAGGAAAATATCTTTATGGTACAGTTTGCGGAGTTTATCCAGCCTTCCAACTGGCAAACTTCCATTATCCCCTACAATCAAGGCATTTCGGCCTACTCGGATGAAACGGGTGCCATCTTTGCCAACAAAGAATTTGTGGAATCCTACGAAACCGGCGACAAGAGGGCAGAAGAAAAGGAATTCTATTATAGTTCATATACCCTTAGCGCCGACCGAAATACGACGGTGGACTTGGGCGGGTATTATATCTATAAACATTTTGATAACGAGGCGCATCTTAATACCACCAGCAGTGATCTTAATTGGCCTCTGATGCGCTATGCGGAGGTGCTACTGATCTATGCTGAGGCAGCCAATGAAGTCGACGGACCTACATCGGAAGCTTATGAGGCTGTGAATAAAATCAGGAGAAGGGCAGAATTACCTGAATTGTCGGGATTAAGCAAGGATCAGCTAAGGGAGGCGGTTTGGAGAGAGCGATGGTTTGAATTGAGTTTTGAAAACAAAACCTGGTATGATATGGCAAGACTGAGAAAAGCCTTTAATGTAGCCACCAGACAATTTGATGAATTTGTAGGTCACAAGTTCTCCTATGGACCAGTGCTTAAAGAACGGGAGCTGCTATTCCCTATTCCGACCGCAGAGATCAGAAACAACAGCAATTTGATCCAAAATGATGGATACTAATAGGTTGAAACGGCAAAGATACCATCCAAAATATTTCTGATCTTTAATTCCCATAACTAGAGCAGGTTTTATATATTGAGGATCCATTGCTCAGGCTATCGTATAAATAAGTCTGGGCAATGCTTTCTTAACCTCGAAATAAAATTTAAATGACCAATTATTTTAACAGTAAGTTGATCGTGAACAAAAAGTTGTCCCAAAAACTGCTGGTGCTGTGTTTTTCGCTGTTCATCTTCTCCTTGTCCTGTAAAGCCCAAAGTACCGACCAATGGATTCAATACGAAGGGAAAGAAGGCCCTGGAAAGGGCAAACATGTCGTATTGATCAGTGGGGATGATGAATACCGTTCGGAGCAAGGCATGCCAATGTTGGCACGGATTCTTTCTGAGCGCTATGGTTTTAAGACCACGGTATTGTTCGCTATCGATCCCGCCACCAATACCATTACCCCCAATTACCACAACAATATTCCAGGAATGGAACATCTCGAAACGGCAGATTTAATGATCATGCTGTTGCGATTTCGAGAATTGCCTGACGAGCAGATGAAATATTTTGATGCGTATCTTAAATCTGGAAAACCTATAATAGGATTGAGAACCTCCACCCATGCTTTCAACTATGCTAAAGATTCCAAGAGTCCATATGCAAAGTATAGCTGGCAAAGCAATGAAAAAGGTTGGGAATCTGGATTCGGACAACAGGTATTGGGTGAAACTTGGGTCGCCCACCACGGGCATCATGCCTTTGAGGGAACCCGTGCATTAATCGATGGACTTGAGCAAGAGAATGACCATCCCATTTTGCGGGGGGTGAAGGACATCTGGGGTCCTTCAGATGTGTATACCGTAAAGAACCTTCCCAAAGAAGCCAATGTGCTCTTGTATGGACAATCAACCAAGGGAATGACTGCGGACGCAGAACTCATGTGGGAAAAATCTGTAATGCCTCTTGCCTGGACATTGAACTATAAGGGAGAAGAAGGAAATACCACGAAAGTATTTGCCACCACCCTGGGTGCCTCAACCGACTTGGAAAGTGCGGACTTGAGAAGGTTGATCATCAATGCCAGCTTCTGGGGCATCGGGTTGGAGTCTGCCATAACCGATGCCTTAAATGTGGACTATGTAGGGGAATATAATCCTACCATGTTTGGCTTTGACAATTTTGAAAAAGGGCTGAAACCTTCTGACTACAAATAGGAAGTGCCTGTTTTGCCATTGTTGAATTTTCCCTAAATCATATATCATGGATGTAGATTTTAATCGCAGAAAATTTCTCAACGTAATCTCGGTTACGGGGGCAGCATTGGCTACAGGCTTACCGACCTTTTCAATGGCTATCGGTCAAGACGACAAGCCCGCAGTTTTGGGGGGTCCTAAGGCCCATGGCTCGGAGTTTCCCAATTGGCCTGTATACGATCATACTGAGGAAAACAAGGTATCGGAAGTTTTACATAGCAAGGCATGGGGCCGTCTCGATGGTAATGTAGTTGGGGACTTCGAAACGGAGTACGCCCAGATTATGGGCGCCAAATATTGTCTGGGTGTGTCTAGCGGGACGAGTGCATTATCCACTACTTTGGGAGCTTTAGAGATTGGTCCCGGGGATGAGGTAATCATACCCGTATACACTTTTGTGGCGACCTATAATGCCGTGGTGTTAAATTATGCGCTTCCAGTCTTTGTGGATACCGATTTGGAGAGTTTCCAGATGGATACTCATAAAATTGCGTCTGCCATCAGTGACCAAACAAAGGTCATCATGCCCGTACATATCGGGGGATCTCCGGCTGATATGGATACCGTAATGCAAGTAGCCGATAAAGCAGCTATTCCTGTTATAGAAGATGCCTGCCAGGCACATCTCGCATCGTGGCGAGGTAGACCGGTGGGCAATTATGGCTTGGCGGGAGCTTTCAGCTTCCAATCTTCTAAAAATCTAAACTGCGGAGAAGGTGGAGCCATTATTACTAACGATGAAGATTTTGCCCAAACCTGTTACCGATTTCACAATCAGGGACAGGGGGGGAGAACCACCTCTTATCTAGCCGGCTCCGGGACACGGGCCACCAATATGAGGCTGACGGAGTTTCAAGGAAGTCTTTTATTGGCGCAGATGACCCGTCTACAGGCGCAAAGCGAGAGAAGAAGCCAAAACGCGGCTTACCTGACTATCTTGTTAAAAGAAATCCCGGGAATATATCCTGCCAAGCTTTATGACGGTACTACAAACAGTGCCTATCATCTTTATATGTTCCGTTACGACAAGAACTATTTTGCGAAGTTGGACCGGACCAAATTCATAGAAGCTTTGGGTGCAGAGGGAATCCCCTGCTCCTCCGGTTATGGTGCCATGAACAAGGACAAATATGTAACTGATCTTGCCGACAACCGCCATTATCTTAAAATTTATGGTAAAAAAGGGATGGAAGATTGGTTGGAACGCAGTCATTGCCCTCAAAATGATATTTTAGCAAATGAGCAGGGAGTGTGGCTCACCCAATCGATGTTATTGGGTAACAACATCGATATGGAACAGATTGCGGAGGGTATTTTAAAAATTCAAAAATATGCTTCAGAGGTGGCTAAAATTTAAGACCTCGCCTAACCATCTTTATTTGTTTCCTCATGACAAGAATTACGGAACAGCCCCCCCAATACACCCATCTAGAAAACAAATCCATAGAAGAACTTACTAGGCTTATCAATGAGGAGGACAAGATTGTTCCTACCGCTATTGAAAAAGCCCTTCCCAGCGTCCAGAAACTCATCAAGGCCATCGTAGAAAAATTAAAGGGAGAAGGCAGGATGTTTTATGTCGGCGCAGGAAGCGGAGGACGGTTATCTGTTTTGGACGTAATTGAATTGCCGACTACCTTTGGTATCGAAGAAGGTAGGGTCAATGCGGTATTGGCGGGAGGGATAGAAAACCTGATACTTGCCCTAGAGGACAAGGAAGATGATGAGCTCGAAGGCTGGATGGCCCTTCAGTCCAAGAATATTTCAGAAAACGATATCGTAGTGGGCATTTCCGCCAGTGGTACTACTCCCTTTGTATTGGCAACACTGAAAAAGTGTCGGGAGAATCACATCATGACGGGATGCATTGTCAGTAATCCCTCATCTCCCATTGCCCAGCAGGCGGACATTCCCGTAGAAATTATCACCGGACCAGAATTTATCACCGGCAGTACCCGGTTGAAATGTGGCAGTGCACAGAAAATGGTATTCGATATGATCAGTACAGTCACGATGATCCAGCTCGGACGGGTAAAAGACAATAAGATGGTTCATGTCAAACTAATCAACAAAAAAATCATTGACAGGGCAGTACATATCCTAATGGAAATGGGTGGATTGCATGACTATGACGAAGCTAAAACCTTATTGATGGATCAAGGCAGCGTCGATCGCGCCATACAGCACCTACACCACTCGAATAAGCTAACCAATGGTTTTACCTCCCTTTAACATCATATAAAAACTAGTAAAAAATAATATAAATGAGTAAAATTGGATTTAATGTGCTGGCTTGGTCAGCAGGATTGTCAGAAGAAATATTTCCAATACTGGATCGCCTGAAGGAAATCGGATATGATGGGGTAGAATTTTTCGTGGGCAGTCCAGACAAGCAGATTTATAAGAAAATAGGAGATTATGCTGCAAACATAGGTTTAGAAGTGACCTCAGTTTTGTTAATGGGAGCAGATGAAAATCCCATTGATCCATCCGCATCCGTGAGGGCCAAAGGTTTGGATAAACTGAAATGGGGAATAGACCGCTCCCATGAGCTGAGATCCCAGGTGATCTGTGGCCCATTTCATTCGGCATTCACGGTTTTTGCGCAAAGAGCACCTGAAGAGGCAGAATATCAAAGAAGCGCTGAGATTCTCCACCAGGGCGGGGAATATGCAGCCCAAGCTGGCATTATCCTCACTCCGGAAGCCGTCAACAGGTTTGAGTGCTATCTAGCCAATACCATGGAACAACTTGCCTACTTGGTCAAAAAAGCCGATCATCCCAACGTACAAGCCATGTTTGACACCCACCATGCCAATATTGAGGAGAAGTCTCTAAAACGTGCCATCCATTCCATAGCCTCCGTTTTGGGCCACGTGCATATCAGTGAAAATGATAGGGGCACACCGGGTAGTGGACATGTCAATTTTGATGAAGTGTTTGCCGAGCTGGCGGCAGTTAACTATAACGGATGGCTGACGATCGAAGGCTTCACCCGCAATGACCCTGATTTTGCCAACTCTATTGGGGTCTGGAGGGAATTCTCGGAGCCTTGGGATATGGCAGAAAACGGCTTTAAGCTGATCAAAGAAATGTGTATCAAACATCAACTCTAGCTATAAAATGAATTTACCTTTTCGATTTGGAGCCGAGGTATATACCTGGTACATGAACAATAATGGGGAGACCTACAAAGGCCAGCTGGGCCATATGATTGAAGTTATCTCCAAAGGAGGATTTGCGGGTATCCAACCCATTTTTTCGTGGATGGGGGAGCTGAGCGACCCGGAGCTTCTTGCGGATAAACTAAGAGAGCAAGACATTGAACTCGCGGCGGTAGCGTTGGCCTTGGAATGGAACGGAACAGAAGAAACTCCGGAGGAACGAGAAGAAGCAGACAGGGCCATCAGCCTGTTGGAGAGATTTCCAGGTGCGGTACTCTGTACTGTTCAATATCCCACCGGTAGGCATGAGATAGAAAGCAGGCGGGTTAATTTGATCAATAGGGTCAATGAAGTTTCCCGAAGAGCCGCTGAGCGGGGCGTGATCTGTAGCTTTCACCCCAATTCCCCCCACACCTCCATTACCCGGACAGAAGAAGATTATCGCATAATATTGGAATCCTTAGACAGCGCAGCGACGGGATGGTGTCCGGATGTAGGGCACATAATTAACGGCGGGATGGACCCTTTAGCAAAAATGAAAGAGTATGCTTCCTTGATCAATCATGTACATTATAAAGATTGGGATGGAGCGCCGGAATTTGCGCTCATGGGAAAAGGCAAAGTTGACCTTGTCGGAATTACCCAATGGCTTAAAGATACGGATTACAAGGGCTGGATCATCTGTGAGGATGAAGGAAAAGAAGCACTTGAAGACCCCGACTTCGTTACACTACATGATGGTCGGTGGATTTTCGAAGAATTATTGCCGAAACTAAAATAAGCAGAAAATGCCAGCTATTAAGAGCAACGGAATAGATCTTTTTTATGAAGAAAGAGGGTCGGGGGATCCTCTCTTGTTGATTATGGGGATAACGGCACCCGGTGCCGCTTGGGAAAAACACGTGGCTGAGTGGGAGAAAAGCTTTCGATGCATCTTGGTGGACAACCGCGGTGTAGGACAATCTTCAAAACCGGCGGGTCCATATTCCTCCGCTCAAATGGCAGATGATTGTGCCGGTTTATTGGAACATTTAGGATTGATTAATGTAGGCGTCGTAGGATGCTCCATGGGCAGTATTATTGCCCAGCAATTGGCACTGAGGCATCCCGATAAAGTACGTTCGCTGGTCTTGATGTGCCCTTGGGCCCGATGTGACAATATGGCTAAAGCTATTTTTCAACACATGGTGACGTGTAAATCCAGATTGAGACCGGAAGAGTTCAGCCTGTATATCCAGATGCTGATTTACTCCAAAAAATCATGGGATGATGTTGAATTTTCTGCGGCACTGGCCGAAGAGAGAAAAAATGCATCAAATGATCCCGCACCCCAACCACTTGTGGGCTTAGAAGGGCAGGCCGCTGCCTGTATTGCTCATAATACGCTGGATCAACTGGAGCGGATTACCGTTCCAACACTTGTAATAGGTGGGGAAAACGATGCTTTTACCCCCATATGGATGAGTCACGAGATAGCATCTGCTATTCCAGGAGCAGAGTTATTCTTGTACCAAGATAGCGGGCACGCCTTTCATTGGGAGAATTTAGAGGATTTCAATCCTAGAATCAATAATTGGCTTTTAGCGCACTAGGCAAAAAAAAGGAAGGTTATACCTTCCTTTTTTGTTATAAAGCCATTTCCTATCTTTGGCCTTTCTTAAAAATCTATGGAAATTAGGGACAATCAATACCAAATCCAAGGAGTATCTCTCTTGGAGATCGCCGATACTTATGGTACGCCTGTATATGTTTATGATGGCCAGAAAATTCTGGACCAGATAGCGCTATTGAATAAAGCGTTTGATGGCGTAAACATGAAAATCAAGTATGCTACCAAGGCGCTGTCAAACATCAATATTTTAAAGCTGATGAAAAAAGCGGGGACGGGTGTTGATGCAGTGTCCATTGAGGAAGTCCAGTTGTGCCTACATGTAGGGTATGCTCCTGCAGAAATCATGTACACGCCAAACTGCGTTTCTTTTCAAGAGATCCAGGAAGCAGTGGATTTGGGAGTAATGGTGAATATTGACAACCTCCCTATGCTGGAGCAATTCGGCATTCACTATGGAAACGCTGTTCCTCTTTGCATCCGGTTGAATCCCCACATAATGGCAGGTGGAAACGCAAAAATTTCCGTAGGCCACATCGACAGTAAATTTGGAATATCCATATTACAATTGAAGAAGGTGTTGGAGATTGTAGCAACGTATAATCTTCGGGTCATTGGTCTTCATGTCCATACTGGCTCCGATATTTTGGATGCGGGGGTATTTTTAAAAGGCGCCGAAATACTCTTTGATGCTGCAAGGGAATTTTCAGATCTACAGTTTATGGACTTTGGCGGAGGGTTCAAGGTGGCTTATAAAACCGGGGATATTACCACTGATATTATGGATGTGGGCGAAAAGGTTTCCGCAGCTTTTAAGAATTTCTGTAAAGAATATGGAAGGGAACTGGAGATTTGGTTTGAGCCCGGAAAGTTTCTAGTGAGTGAATGTGGCTATTTGTTGGTGCGGACGAATGTCATCAAGTCCACCCCTGCTTCAACTTTTGTTGGAGTGGATTCGGGCCTCAACCACCTGATACGGCCCATGATGTATGACGCTTACCATGAAGTGGTCAATATATCGAATTTGACCGGGCCTGAAAACGTATATACCATGGTAGGTTACATTTGTGAGACCGATACCATTGCGGCCGACAGGAAGTTAAAAGAGGTCAACGTTGATGATGTGGTTGCCATAAAAAATGCAGGGGCATATGGCTTTAGCATGGCGTCTAATTATAATTCAAGGTTGAAGCCCGCTGAGGTTCTCGTCCTTGGCGGCAAAGTGCAATTGATTCGGGAAAGAGAAACCTTTGAGGATATTCTTCGGCATCAAATAGATATCGAAATATAGATCAAAAAAGTGCCAAGCCTAAAGAGGCCTGGCACTTTAAATTTTAAAGGAGATAAGACAGCGCAGAACAAAGGGGCTGTTTTTAAATATCATAAATTTATTTTGCAGGCTAATCCTGCCTGAAAAATAACATAATTTTATCGGAAAAGTACTATTTTTCGCGATTTTACAATGACAAGCGATAATTAATGATTGAACCAGTCTATTTTTCCGTATAAATATTCATCGGCCATTTTTAATATAATTTTGTTTATTATGATTTTTATACATTTATTATAAACAACTGTTGATATCTACATCCAACATTTTGGTGTATCTAAAATACATAAAATATTAGTTTAAATACCAAAATGCATAATCTAATCAATGAACAACAGAATTCTGGATGCTAACAGCGGTGTAATTATAAAACAGTGGCTAAAGACAAAGTGTAGACCGACTGCGTTAAAAGCCAACAAATGGCTGTAAAATGGAAACCTCAAAAATTAATTCCAAGCAACTGGAAACGAATAAAGCGATCATGCAAATTCAACTGGATCAGAATGACCCAGTGAGTTCAATTCAGGATCTTAAAGAATATGCATCTATCTTAAGCAGTGGTTTGGGATACGATACGGCCGAGATTCTTGAGGAAATGGCCACGGAAGATTTAAACCATATGGTTGTTGTTTTTAAAAAGTATTTCAGTGATTACATCGAGTTGCTAGAGACCGACCATGTGATTGCCCCTAAAAGCACAAAGGATTAAAAGTCAAATACCGACAACGACGGTGTTGTCGCAACGACGTGCAAAAAGACCCTATCGACAGTAGATCGATAGGGTCTTTTTTTTGTTATTGACTCCACTATTCTCCCAGAATTTCCGATGGCTTAGCCTGCTTGGATTGCTTGATCCGGTAATTAAGCGTTAGGTTGATCTGCCTTATCCGCTGCTGCCCATCGCCGACGGTATAAAACCCGGGACCCTCACTGATATATCTGTTTCGACGGGAGTTAAACACATCCATCACGTTCAAGATCAGCGTTCCCCGCCCTTTCATCACGTCCTTACTGGCAGAGATATCCGCGTAGGCAAGGGACTTTCTGACCCCTTGGGCGGTCTTTTGACGCGCTTCATAATTTCCTCTCAATTGTACCTCAAAGCCATTGGTAAAACTGAACCTTGAGCTGTATCGGGCAAACCAGCTGAAGGTTTTGACTTTGTAGGTGTCCAGAATATTGCTGCCATCAATGTTGGCGTGGAACAAGTTGACGTTCAAATCCATTTTCCACCAGTCGGTGGGCGTATAGTCTCCGGTGAACTCCACACCCATGGATTTTTCAGAAAGCAGATTTTGGGTGATGGTCCTGGAATTACCATCTTCATCCACCGTCCTGATCCTATCGATCTTATCCGTTGTGCTCCGATAATAAATGCTGGAGAAAATGGAGCCCTGATCAAAGTATTTGATATGCCCCATCTCGTAGGAATTGGTAAACTCCGGCTCCAAGTCCGGATTACCACTGAAAAAATTCCGAGAATCCGAGAAGGTAACAAATGGGCTCAAGTCATTGTAGAACGGTCTCCTTACTCTTCTACTATAGCTCAATTGAAAAGAATTGTCCGGATTGATGGAATAGGTCAAGTGGGCACTTGGGAAGAAATTAAGATAATCTCTGGGATTGGTCTCATTCGCTCTCACCAAGGTCGTCTGCACGTCGGTCAACTCCGCCCTCAATCCTCCCTGATAGGAGAACTTATTGGTTTTGTTCCCAACAATCCCATAGATAGCGTGAATATTTTCCTGATAGAGGAAGATATCATCCATACCGGGAAGGGCTTCAAAATCGCCTGATTCCGTCTGCTCGCTGACGTTGAAATCGTTTTCCATATTGCGGAAGCTACTTCGCAGCCCAGCTTCAAAATTTCCCTCACTGCCAATTGGCTTGGTATAATCCATTTGGAAAAGCCATTGTCGTTCAAACTCATCATTTACCGAAGTCTGTACCACTGCTTGATTTGGTAGTTCATTTCCTTCAGGAGTATAAGAAAACTGCGTATAACGCTGATCAGAATTCTCCCAGTAATCCAAATAGGTGATAGCTGCGGTAAATTCCTGTCCTTTACGTTCAAAGCTTCTCTTATACGTTAGATTGGCTTCCGCATTGGGCTCCTTCTCATCCTCCACCTGTCTCCGCTTGGTGTAGCCCAACATGTTGTTTTCTGTATTGAGAAAATCGTTGTACTGGATATCCAAGACCCTATGTGCATCACTTCTCCGCAACATATACGATCCTGTCAAGATGCTCTTTTCATTGAAGTAATAATCCAAACCTGCGCGCACATTGTTGTTTAGGCTTTCCACTACACCATCGTTCTTCTGTCTAAGTATTGCCATGGCGCCATCCTCTTGATTTACTTCCTGGTACAGCGTACTATTGAAAGGAAGCCTCCGATGCGCAACACCATAGTTGATAAACCAGTTGATCCTATTGTGGCGATAGTTAAGGTTTGCAGCCAAGCCCAAATTTGTGGGTGTACCTGTTATGACCTCAAATGCTGCATTAAATCCTTGGCTGTTGTCTTTCTTAAGCACGATATTGATCACCCCGGCCATTCCTTCCGCTTCATACCGGGCCGAGGGATTAGTGATTACTTCTACTGTTTCGATCATGCTTGCCGATAGTTGCTGCAAGCCGCTGCTGCCTTTAAAACTCACGAGGCCCGAAGGTTTGCCGTCAATCAGTATACGTACGTTTTCACTTCCTCTGAGTCTCACATTGCCCTCCGGATCCACGGTCACCGACGGAAGGTTCATCAGAATATCCGTCGCAGTTCCGCCGGCATTGGCGAGGTCTTGCCCGATATTGAAAACCCGCTTGTCCAGCGACAGTTCCATCTTGGTCCTTTCCCCTTGGACTATCACCTCGTCGAGATCGGCTGTCGAGGAGGTGATTTTGATATTTCCCAAATCATGTTCCCTGTTCTCTCTGCTGATTTCAAAGGCAGGAACCTGATAGGCCTCATAGCCCATAAATTCTACGATTGCATAGTAATGCCCATAAGGAAGCGCGATTTCAAACTTCCCTTCATTGTCCGTGATATTCCCATCGACTAGCTTTTTTTCGACGCTGTCGTATATGCCCACCGTTGCGAAGCCAATAGGGGAGGAAGAGGAAGCATCCAACACCGTACCCTGCACCGCTCCAATCGGAGAGGATTGGCCGTGACCATCTATGGCGAAAATAGACAGGCCGAGCAATAAGAACATTGTTTTAGCGGAAGATTGAAAACGGTATAACCAATTTTTCATAGGAAGATTACTTGTGTTGACATTAGTCAGCGATAATAAGATTTACGGGGATTGCCTTTAGCCAACAGAAGAAGTTCTATTTTTTCGATAGCCAATCATTTTCCAAAGATATGGATTGCCAAGGTTTTTAGATGATAATTTACAGGAATGAAATTAAATATATAAAGAACGGTTATTATTTATTCGGTGCCTAAAGATGAACCTTATGATATATAGCGCACACTAGTGCTAAGTATGCACGTAGATTCTGATATCTCACGCAGATGACGCTTGTAAACGAAGATAAATTAGCGAAGATTGGTGAAATCTGCGGGAAGCCAATCGTTATTCCATTGACTACTAGTTTAGCGAGCCCACCATCCTCCTCCCATTTATTCCATATCCGTTGCCACGAGCCTTTGTACTTTGTACCTTGTGAGCCATATCAATATCTCTATGAAACACAGCATCCCCTTACCCCGGTTAAAAATCAGCCAAGACCAAAGATATCTGGTCACCGAAGATAACCAGCCATTTTTTTGGCTAGGGGATACGGCTTGGGAAATGGTGCATCGGTTAAACAAGGAAGAAGTGCTGCTCTATCTCGAGGACCGCAAGGCGAAAGGCTTTAACGTGATTCAAACTGTACTTCTGGCGGAACTCGATGGATTGGATACACCCAATGCTTACGGCCACAAGCCGCTGATTGACCATGATCCGACCCAGCCCAATGGGGAGTATTTTCAGCTTGTGGATGAGATCATCCAGTTGGCAGGGAAGCTGGGAATTTATATAGCACTGTTGCCGACTTGGGGGGACAAGTTCAATAAGGCCTGGGGCCAAGGTCCTGAGATCTTTAACTCGGAAAATGCCAGAAAATATGGGGAATATCTGGGCAAACGCTACGCTATATATTCTAACATCGTCTGGGTAATGGGAGGAGACCGTACCCCCAGCAGCGATGAGCATTTTGCAATCATTCGGTCAATGGCCCAAGGCATCAAAGAGGAGGATTCCGGCCACCTGATGACGTATCACCCCAACGGCGGCAATATCGCAAGCGATTGGGTCGGACAGGAAGATTGGCTGGATATAGACATGTTCCAAACCCGTCACCAAAGCGGGTTCAAGGAATATAAGTTTACCCAAAGGGCCCTGAATGCCCTTCCCCGCAGGCCAGTAATCGATGGAGAACCGGGCTATGAGAATATCCCCAATCTCTTGAACAAATGGAACCTGAAAAGGCTTGACGCGGCAGATGTACGAAAATCAGCCTATTGGAACATGTTCGCCGGGGCAGCCGGCCATACTTATGGCTGCAATGAGGTGTGGCAGATGTATGATCCCGGCAAAAAACCCTTATTTGGCGCCCATCTTCCTTGGACGGAAGCCATTCATATGCCGGGAAGCAGGCAGATGGGATTGATGAAAAGGTTTTTTGAATCCCTTCCCTGGCAACGCCTAAACCCCAACCAAGAGCTTCTCGCGCCTATCTTTTCCGCCAGATTCACCAAGACCCTGGCAATGATCTCCGACCAGAAAAACATGATCTTGGTTTATTCTCCCTATGGGAGGTCTTTCCGGTTAAGGCTGGATGCCTTGGACGTCAATAGAGTGGATGCGTACTGGTTCGATCCGGTGGACGGAGACATCCGCGAAGCTGGGCAATATGGAAATCAACGAACCGTCAGATTTAAACCTTCTTCGGGAAAAAACAAGGATGTGATCCTTGTGGTAATGGAAAGTGAGCTACCCCGGGAGTGGGTGGATAAATATAACAGGATGGGAGAACCAAAGTTTTAATCGCAACCATTGATCATATCTTAAAGCTTGTTTCTGGCCTAAGTGCATACTCTTTTAGCATAAGCTTAGGGGAAACATTGAAAAATTCCCTGAGATCCTTAGCCAAATTATTGTAATCGGTATGTCCAAAATCTAGCGCCAATGTCAACAAGTTTACTAACCTTCAAGATAAAAGTATAGCTTGAGAGAAAAATGAAGTGGGAGGGAAAGTTGGACCACATACGTCTGGGCAAATGATTTTGATGGATTCCTCGCTTATTTATCGGCCCACTTGCCTCCTCAAAAACTAGTCAAAGCCGAGAAAATCAACCTCAAAGATCAACACCGAATTGGCCGGAATCCGCTCGCTTTCCTGATCCTGATAGCCCCATGGCGACGGTATAATAATAACGCCCTTTGATCCGCTTCTCATCCGCAAAAATCCCTGTCTAAACCCTTCAATAGGGCCACCTTGGTTGCCCGGGATTAAGGGGAAAGAGGATATCCTATACTCCCTATCTTCATCATAAATATCATGCTCCTTCGCCACAGCCTCTATGCTCGTGTCAAAAACTGTTCCGTCCAACAGACTTCCGGTATAGTTGGTGTGCACCGTGCTCCCAGGTGCGGGCCGGGATTGTTCTCCCTCTTCTAAAACAATGATCACTACGCCGCTGGGATCATGGATACGATAAAGGCTATCATATTCGGCAGTCCTCAGGTATTCGGCTATCTTGACACTATCGATTGCAAGATTGCCAGCTCGGTCATATACAGGTCCACCAAAATTTAGTCCTGATTCACAAGAACTAAATAGGATGGTTAATATCACTAGTATTCCTGATGCGTATCTGATCATGTTGTTAGTTCTTAGATTAATCATTTTCTTGGGCTGATTCGATCACCTCCACCAGCTCCAGGTCGAAAGCCAAAACGGTATTGGGACCAATGTTCCCCTGTCCATATCTTCCATAAGCAAATGTCGATGGAATCAAGACGGTGGTCTTCTCGCCCTCTTTCATCTGCGCCAAAGCATATTGCCAACCATCGATTACTATTCCCGTGTAACCAAACAGAACGGGAAAAGGAACATAGTCCCTGGATGGACTATAGAGATTGTTATCTCTAGCGATCTGCTCCACTGAGGTATCAAATACTTGTTCATTTAGAAAATACCCGGTATAATTGACCTTTAACGTATCGCCAACTTCGGGTACTGCACCTGTTGGGTTTTCCTTTGTAAATAACAATAAAATGCCTGTATTCCCC
>DATGMS010000041.1:0-2296 GCA_035307285.1 Cyclobacteriaceae bacterium | reverse complement strand
TTCCCCATTTTCAACCATTTGTCCATTCAGCAAAACTTCATAGTTGCTGGTGGTGGATTGGGTCACTGCCGGCATACCCGCTTCGAGTAGGTATTTTCCCTGTTCCAGTTTTTGGTTGAGAATTTCCTTTCCGTCAAGCTTAACACTTAATTCGGGCTCGTCATCAAGGTGAAAAACTTCTACCAGCAAGGGCTGAAGCTCAGTTCCTGAATCTTCCAGCTGATAAGCGGCAGCATTTATGGCACCTACTACTGCGTCCTGTGGTTTGATTAGATCAAGAGAAATAGAGCTGGTCAGAGAAATCTGGTCAAATGCGATCCAGCCTCCATCCAATACAGAAATCGAAATGCGGTTTAGTCCTTTTTTAAGAATTCCTTCTGCCAAAGGAATTTCAATTGACTGTTCGGATTCAGAGGTCCCTTCACCCTTTTCCAACGCCAATCCGGCACCCTTTTTCAGTCTAAACTGGAAGTCTTTCCCATTTACCAAGACTTTTAAATGCGGCGCGTGTAAAGAATCTGCATCTGCAAGATCGATCTTCAGGTTGCCGCCCACCCCATTAGCTTCATCCAGCACGAAACCCAGGTTTATAAAATGAGACCGTATTCCAGCTGTGGGGCCAGTTCCTCCCCAGCCGTTTTTCGGCCCCGGAAGTATGTAAGGGAAATCAGTTTCAATATCGTCTCTGCCTATCCAAAAAAACCTGTCTTCAAATCCAAAATCATTGGCAATAAACGCTGAATACTGATCAGGATACAGGGAAAACCCTTCCCCTGAATTGGTTTTGGTTCCGAGGCTAAACAGTTCATCGTCCTGAGCCGACGCAACTGAAAAGGTTGCCGTCAGCAGAAACGAAAACAGGAAGATTTTTTTTAGCCTATGGCTTCCCAGCATAGGGTTGATTTTATTCTTCATAATAATAAGTTGATAATTGGGAATGAAATCAGCAGGCTGAATCTTTGACAAAAGAAATCACAACTTTTGCCCGCTTGGATCCCAGGTTTTTTAAGGTATAATTGCCGGTAGCTGCCGGAACAGCAAATGTTTCGGCAAAATGAAATTTCATGCTGCGGCCAAAAGTCTCCAGTTTCAGACGCTCTCCTTCCACCAGCATCAACAAATGGCATTGTCCACCTGTAGGTATGGTGACTTCAGAATCAAATTCATACCGGATCACGTCATAAAAATGATCGGGGTGAGTAGGAAGGAGAATTTTTTCCCAATCCTCTCCGGTCTCAACTACCTCAGGCTTTGAGATCAACGTATCTTGCACCACCTGTCCCTTTCTGGAAAAATCCAGATTTTCGAACGCACGGTCGACATTAAGCGGTCGGGGCTCTCCGTTTAGATCCAAGCGTTGCCAATCGTAGATTTTAAAGGTATAGATGTAGGGAGTTGCACTGATTTCCAGCACCAGATTGTCTATCCCGCTACAATGGATAGTTCCATTTGGGATCAAGTACAGACAGTGCTTTTCTGAAGGAAGCTTTTGGACAAATTTCTCCACATCAATGGTGGATTGGGTAGCAACAGCGTTTTCCAGTTCGTCCCTGAATTCCTGCGGGTTAATATTCTCCTGAAAACCTAAATATACATGAGACTCAGGAGTGGTGTCCATAATGTAGTAAGTTTCATCCTGGGTAAAATTTTCTCGAAAATGCTCATGCGCATATTTATTAGAAGGATGACACTGTATGGATAAATTATCCCCGTCAAAGGTGTCCAGAAAATCAAATCTGATCGGGAAATCATCTTTAAATCGATTATAGGCTTTCCCCAGCACTTTCTCCCCTGCCCTATACATCAGCCAATCAAAAGACACTTCGAGCAATAGCCCTGAGGAAGAAAAAATCAGCCCGTTTTCCGGGACAATCATCTCAAAAGACCATGCATAATTGGGCTCGTTTTGCGGCAAGTCCGGGATGTTTTTTGCTAGCCACTGCCCGCCCCAGACGCCGGGCGCAAACCAAGGCCTTACGCGAAAATAAGATTCAGCCATCGCATCCAGTCCCGCCCTCAAAGTCTCTCCACTCATCCAAGTAGGATTGTTGGTTCTTTGCTGATCGACGATAAAATCCACTTGAGGCAACAACCTTTTCTTCTCTTTGTTGCAGATCACCCAATCCACAAAGTAAAAATGCTTGTAAGCTTGCTTTGGGTCTTTAAGCTCATATGTAGCTAAATTGGTGATCGAGCCTGCCCGCATCCTGTACTGCAGCTCATCTTTAGGAAGATCAAAATAAACCAAAACCCCTTCCATACCGCTCAGGGAAGCCCCACAACCATAAACGATGGT
>DATGMS010000040.1:0-25050 GCA_035307285.1 Cyclobacteriaceae bacterium | reverse complement strand
ACCAGAACCAAAAACTTCCACAAACTTCCCTACTACCCCATGCCTTCTTAATAACTCGGTAATGGTTAATACCATATCCGTCGCCGTGGTACCCAAAGGAAGCCTGCCGGTAAGCTTCAATCCTACCACCTCCGGCATGATGAAATAGATCGGTTGGCCAAGGATCGCCGCTTCTGCTTCAATACCTCCAACCCCCCAACCGATCACACCGATCCCATTGACCATAGGCGTATGGGAATCTGTTCCTACTAAGGTGTCAGGGAAGACCATTCCATCACGGGCGATAACGCCCTGGGCTAAATACTCCAAATTTACCTGATGGCAAATCCCCATTCCAGGAGGGACTACCGAAAAATTATCAAATGAATTCTGCGCCCATTTCAAAAATTTATAACGCTCACCATTCCGCTCATATTCCATGTCCACATTTTTGGTGTAGGAATAATTGGTACCGAAATAATCTACCTGAACGGAATGATCCACCACAAGGTCTACCGGGATCAAAGGATTGATCTTTTGTGCATCCTTCCCTTTTCTTACCGCCTCGGCCCTTAAAGAAGCGATATCCACTACTGCCGGTACCCCAGTGAAGTCTTGCATCAAGACCCTGGCAGGCTTGTAGGGAATATCCTTATCAGAAGCCTCCGGCTTCCAATGAAGCAGGGTTTCTACGTTTTCCTTGGTGATCGCAAAATCATCGAAATTCCTTAAGACGTTTTCGAGAAGAATCCTAATTGAAAAGGGCAGTTTTTCTATCTCATATCCTTGGTTTTGAAGCGCTGTCAAGCTCCAATAGTCAAGGCTTCCTTCCTTGGAATGAAGTTGCTTTTTTATGCCGAATAAATCCTGTGACATATTGAATAGGTTAAAAGGTGAGAAAAAAGATTATAGCTTAATAACCCACATGGGATCACTTTAATTCCTTAATATAAGCTAATAATAGATATGGGCGACCACCTACTGAGATTTAACTCAATCTGTTATCCCCATTCCCAGAAAGAAATCTTATTCCTGACCCCAATTCAATAGCCGCCTTTTTTTTCGACTATTGGTTAGCAGGATCAGTACTTAACTCTTTTGCTGCCGCAGCTTCCCGCTCTTTCCTTTCCGCCTTATCTTTCTTTCTAAAGGCTCCTCTGAATAACCAGTGATATCTCAGCGCTTCTAAGCTTTCATTAAGCCTTGTAGTACCGGTATCCAAGCCACTCATGGTTCCTTTTAGGTATTCCGCAAACTCCTCGTCGTTCAAGATCATGCCAGCGGCATTATCAGAGACGTTCAATTGCTGACTTGCGGTCCGGAAATTTTCTGCGGCCACGTTTGCTTCTTTTGAGGTGCTTTCTAAACTTTGAGCTGTTTCCCGCAGATTGGAGAAGACAGTGGTGTCATTGGCCATATCACTGATCAATGTGCCCTCTTTATTCAAGTTAGCGGAAAACGTCGCCAGATCCGCCGTTAACCGATTACTGTTGGCAGAAGTTCTTTGAAGGTTGGCCATGATGGACTTAAAATTGTCCACAAGCACACTATCGGTAAGAACCGCACCTACTATACCCTCCCCATTAGCTATTTTCCCTGTTAGTACTTTCAAATCATTGGTAATCGACACCAGGTTATTGTTGTTTTCCTGCAGGGTTTCCATCATCTGGTCGGTATCCAAAGGCATGACCGCTTCCAAACGATCATCATTTTCTATCCTTGGAGATTCGCTGGTTCCGCCATATATTACAATGATTTTATTGCCGATAAGTCCATCTGAACTTATGGTCGCCTTCGAATCCTTGCGGATAAAATCCTGCACAGATGCATCTACGTTCATCTCAATTTCAACCTGTGAGTCTCCAAAAAAATTGATCTTTTTAACGGTCCCGATTTTGACCCCAGAGTACCACACGTTGTTTCCGGTCTGAAGCCCTCCTATATCATCAAATACAGCTTTTACACTAAAACTCTTTACAAAAGCCTTCTGCGCACTACCGAGCGTCAATACACCCGCTACCAGGATAATGATGCCGATCAGCACGAAAATGCCTACAATCACTGTTTTTTTATTATCATTTCTCATTGTGTAATGAAGTTATAGTCATAAAACGATTTTACTCTTTGATCAGATGCATCTACAAAAACATCCTCAAATTTACCTTCTGCACCAAAAACGCCGTCCAACAGCACGGCAACCCGATCGCCGGTTTCCTTCGCACAGGTTAAGTCGTGGGTAATGATGATGGAGGAGGTGTTGTAAGTTTCCTTAACCTGGTTGATCAGGTTGTTTATCTCAATACAGGTGATAGGGTCCAATCCCGCAGTAGGTTCATCATAAAGCATGATTTCCGGACGTAGAATTAAGGTTCGGGCAATCCCAATACGTTTTTTTTGACCGCCAGACAATTCCGCAGGCATTTGGTTGATGGCCTGGAGGAGACCTACAGAATCCAATACTTGTTCAATTTCCTTATCCCTTTCAGCTCTCGAAAGGTTCTTGACATTTCTTTCCAAGGGAAATTCCAGGTTCTCCCTTACGGTCATGCTATCATACAAGGCACTTGCCTGAAAAGAAAACCCTATTTTCAACCTCAACGCATTGAGCTCTTTTCCTTTGAGCTTTTTGACATCCTTTCCCAATACAAGTAAAGAACCTTCATCTTGTGTGAGAAGTCCTACAACAATCTTTATTAAAACCGACTTTCCCGTTCCGGATTTCCCCAATACCACTACATTTTCCCCCTTATATAAATCCAAGTCAACTTCCCGTAGCACGTGATTATCACCAAAGGACTTCTTCAACCCACGAATTTCTATTACTTTTTCTTCCATAATTACGGCATTCTAAAAAAGTTGACAATTTGCAATACGAGTAATTCCTCAATAAAGATCAAAAACATGGCCATTACCACCGATGCATTAGCCGCCTGCCCGACGCCTTCGGTACCTTTGGGGGAGTTCCAGCCTTTATAGCAACCGACAATGCCTATGGTAAACCCAAACAACACTGATTTCAACAGTGAGGATGTAATATCCAAAAAAGAAAGGGCATCAAATACCTGTACAAAAAAGGTTGTAAGACTCACCTTTTCGTTAGCGGTAACACTTAAAAAAGATCCCATTAACCCTACAAAGTCAGTGTACATCACCAATATCGGGATCATAAAGGTGGTAGCCAGTACTCGCGTCACCACCAGATACTTAAAGGGATTGGTGGCAGAAACTTCCATGGCATCTATCTGTTCCGTCACTTTCATTGACCCGAGTTCAGCTCCTATACTGGAACCTACCTTTCCTGCAGCTATTAGAGCAGTCACTAATGGGCCCATTGCCCTAACTATGGCGATGGCTATCAATGCGGGAAGCCAGGACGATGCTCCAAATTCGGCCAATGAGGGCCTAGACTGATTGGTAAACACGATCCCTACGATAAATCCAGTAAGCGAAATCAAGGGCAACGAGTTGTAACCTATCTGATAACATTGCCTCACCACTTCTTTGAATTCATAAGGGGGAAACCACACCTCTACAAAAAACCTTTTTAAGAACCTGAAAGCATTGGCCAGACCGATAAAAAAGTTATCTAATTTGGGAGATATAAAATTTGTGTTTTTCGTAGTATTATCTGACATAAATCAATATAATCAAGCGTGAAGCTAACATTAATAACTTGTTATTGCCTTATTACAGTTCGTTAATTTGCGTTTATAAAAACCTCAACTTCTTCTTCTTTGAGTGGCTTGTTTAAAAAGCCGCTCACCATATGGTAATTCTTGCTTTCTTCAAGATCTTCTGGTGCCATGGAAGAAGTCAGCATTTTCACTTCAATGCTGATCCCTTTCCTTTCCAACGCATCTAGTAATTCCCATCCTCTCATTTCCGGCATATTGATATCCAAGAGCAAAATATCAGCCTTATTACTGCTTAGCCATTCCAATGCCATAGTAGGATTTTCGAAAAAGATGAGCGTCAGATTAGGATCAACCTTTAAAAGGATCCGTTTGTTGATCATATGTTGCACTTTGTCGTCGTCTACAAAGACGATGACGCGGTCATCCCGATCTCTATTTAAAGCTTGTTCCAAGGAATCATTCTTCATAACACTGTCATTTTCCTTCAGCAGGTTATTTACTTTCCTTATTTCCTGATCCAGCTTGCCTGCAGATACTTGCAACATCTCCATTATTTCTCCAGGTAGATTTTCCTTATCGTTAGAAAGACTGATAATACCAAGAATATTGGCTAAATGGCTTCTGATGTGGTGCGAGTTAATGAAAGAAAAATCCCTCAATTGCTGGTTTTGTATCGTCAGGGATTCGTTTAACCGAACATTCTCTAGCAACGATTGGTGTATCTCGGTATTGTCCACAGCCAAGGCCATGACGCAATCCGCCCCCTTAAAAACAAAGGGCATACTGAAAACGTCCACATGCCTGGGATCATAATTTTTGTCAATCATGATCAGGTTCCTGATCACTCGGCTCTGGTTGACCCGGCTTTTGGAAAGATTTTTATAATCCTCAAAAAAGGAGTTGAAGTATTTTTCCCCAAAGTCTGTTTCAGCAATATCAAAATGTTGTAGCGCAGCATCATTGGCCATCAAAATCCGCTGATCCTCCAAGGACAAAACGAAGATCCAATTAGGCATTTTTTCGAAAAACAACTTGTAAACTTTTCCAATCTGCTTCTCAAACCTAAAAGATCTGGTCACCAAAATGTAGATCAAAATCCCCGAAATGAGAACAAAAAATAACGCCTTGATCAATTCTAAAATCATGGGATTGGACAGCCCAAGCCAATGCATAATCTCATCCATATAAATAGACGAAAACACAAACCAGCTGCCGCCAATCAGAATATAGATGAAGGTGATTTTTAACGCAGGATTCATAACTGCACTTAAGTCATTTTGTAGGGCATAAAGATAACGCATGAAAAGCTAAAAACATGCCTTCACTAAATTTTAGGCGATCTTAAATAATTTAGGTGCACCTAATTTAGGCAAGGCTAAATACCGCCGTTCTGTCTACTTATCAATAAGTTGTGATTGGTAAGCTCAAGTGATACCTCCAGCTATTACCGTCCCCTACAAATCTCAGTATAAGGACAATTTCCACATTTTATTTCCTCCTCATTTTGCGAAAAGGGGACATCAGGATGAAATATTTCGGTGATACACCCTTTTAAAGCGTCGAGATATTCATCCTCGTATTCCTGATAACTTTGAATTTCCACCTTTACTCCGCGGCTTCCCATCTGTAAATAAGGATTGAAATCTTCATTGAAGATGTCCTTTAAATTAAAAACGGCGGGCTTCAACGGGGAACTAATGGTACCTTTATTCGTCTCTTTGTACAGTAACCCGTACATTAAGGTCTGCATGGCGGCCTTGTTTCTGGTCTTATTGTTTCTATCAAAAAGTGAAGGAATGTCGGGGAAGTCCTTTCGGTCAGATCCTGACTTATAGTCAACCAACCTAACGGTCTCCCCTACCTTGTCCACCCGGTCAATAATTCCTTTTAGAGCGATTGTTCTTTTGCCTTCAGGAAGGACGATTTGTATATTGGCCTGGTAACCCTTGCTATCTTCCAAGGAAATAATTTCAAAAGGTGCATAAGATTCGTCTACTTCCAGAAGTTTATTGATGTATCGCTGGAGAACATCCCGGGCAATAATCAACGAACCCGAAAGTTGGATATCTTCTTTATCAGGAAGAGAGAAATGTTTTTTAATAGCCAAATCCACCGCAGGACCCACCCAGTTCTTCCTAAGTTCGCCGAAATCCTCCTTTTGTAAAACAAAGCGTCCCTTCCGCGCCTTAAACCCGTTGTAAAGAAATTCAAGGCTATAATGCGCCAGGTTTCCGAAAACAGCTGGGTCGACTTTTTCCTGCACATCATCCCGCTCCCTTATCTCAACCACATATTGAAAATAAAACTTTAACCTGCAGTCAAGCCATACATTGATGGCGGATGGGGAAAGCCTGTGCTGCTTCTCCCGGCCGTCTCTGATTTCATATTTTGACAGGATTTCCAATATTGTTTCATCCTTGGGAATGATGATGGGGTTCGAAGCCTGAAGGTCTACAGGAATGTAAAGGGCTTGCTCCTTCACTGCCAATCCGCTTTCGACATCAAGTTGCTGCACATACCGGCTTTTTTCACCCACCTTTCCTTCATCCGCTTCAGTGGTGTAGATTAGATGAACTTCTTCGGCATTGTGCATCAGCCGATAGAAGGTGTAGGCATAAATGGCATCGTTTTGTTCCTGAACCGGGAGACCAAAGGCCCTTCGGAGATTAAAAGGGACCATGGAATTCATAGAGGATGCCGGAGGGAAACTTCCTTCGTTCATGCTACAGACGATTACTCTCTTAAAATCCAAGTTTCTGGATTCCAGAACCCCCATAACCTGGAGCCCCTCCAGTGGCTCTCCCTCAAATGGCAGCTTCACCTCTCTGAACACCTGCTTAAAAAGGCGCACATAAAATTCCAATCCGATTGTCACGCCCTCCTGCTTTTGGAATAGTTCGTCCAAACGGGTCAGTTGCTTGTAACATTGGTAAAGGTAGCTCTGCTGCAGCTCCGGCAATTCCAATTGGTTGGAAAAGGCTTTTATTACTTGTTTTAAATAGGAGAAAAGATCACCTGCCTGGACTTTCCTAAATATTAGTTTAAATATTTCCCCGCCCTCAGCCAATCTATCTGCAGGAATATAAACCTGATTAGTTTCCTCTATGGTATGGAGTTGTGACACCACAAAATCCTTGTTTAACAACCTGAAATAGTTGGTGGACAGAATCACCCTGACGGGTTTGTGGTAGAAAACCACCTGCCCTTCCTTTTCGCTGACATATTTTTGCAGTTCAAGCAAGGATTCAAGAAAACTGTAATCTGGAGCATTCCGTACAGGATACCCCATGGTAACATTTACTTTATCTATTGCAGAAGGCAAAGCGTGTAGCACCGGAAAAAGTAATTGTTCATCCGGAAGTATGATCACCGTTTCCTCCAATGCTTCGCCCCTGTCTATTTCCTCGATCAATTTACCCACCAGATTGGCTTGTGTTACTTTGAGCGGCACCGCATGAACCTGTATACAGGCCTTTTGTTCTGCTATTCGTTTTTCCGGCTCTTTCGGAAACGTCGGCCCCAAAATCTTGTCCTTTCGGTACTGTCTGAAAAACAAGCCCGCTTCCTGTCGGAAGTCATCTAAATAATAAGCATCTACATCCCAAAAAATATGGGCGCCAAATTCTTCAATAAAATGCCTAATCAACTTTTCTTCGGTAAGGGAGAAAGCATTGAATCCAATAAAAACATGTTTTTGATCTGGCTGTTGAATCTCTTTCAAGCCATCTACGACCTGACGGTATAGCATCCCTGAATACGAAAGACCTGAATCGATCAAGGCTTCCTTGAATTTTTCATACATCGGCCTTAACTGTTTCCAAAATTTTAAAAATTTATCCTGCTGGAATTTGTCCTTTACCTCAAAGGATCGCCAAAACTCTTGTATCAGCCGTACCTGACTGTCGGTCAGATAATTTAAATCGTTTTCTATTTCTTTTAGCTCCTCTAAGTGGTGGTACAGCCTGCCCGAATCCACCATGAAATTATCTAGGTCATTGAAGTCTTTCAAGATCATTTCGCCCCAGTAATAAAATCTATCAAAAGATTCCGGTATGGGGGAAAGCGAAGAATAAACCTTGTAAAGTTCAAATATCAACGTCAACTGGTCGGTCGGCCTTTTTCCGGCAAAACCATAAAAGACCTCCTCTATGGTTTTTATCTGAGGCATCCACTGTGGTTGGTCGATAAGGGCGCCAAAATGCTTGGCGAGAAACAACCCCGCCCTTCTGTTGGGCAATACCAACACCAGCTGATCTAGATCCTTGTAATCCTTCAATATTCTTTGGGCAGTGGTCTTTAAAAAACTTTGCATGTATTATTGCTCTTTAGATGTTAGACTGCTGGCCTGTTAGGCTGTTCGCCGGCGCATCGATTGGAATACTGCCTCCTGATGCCAGGCGATTTTGAAATACGAAACTCCTCATCGGGTTAAGTATCATGTAAATGAATTTTCTAATACAAAGCAATCCGCCATTCGATAATTGTACACTAGATCGCTATGCTTCCGTTTCCGGCCGTGGCCACCTCTATGATCTCACCTGATTCAATGTACACCAGATATCCTCCGGTGGGCTTTTGGCTAAGTTCTTCTATCAGATTGACATATTCCTCAACTTGCCTGTGATGGCTCTTTTTTTCACTGCCCGTTTTAAAATCTATTACTGTGACCGAGCTTTTTCCAAACACGATCCTATCGGGTCGTTTACTAGATCCTCCTGGCAAAAGGATGCCTTGTTCCGTGAGGGCTCGGGCATCTTTGGCAAACCACTCCTGCATCTGTGCTCCTGCCAACAATTTGCCCAACAATAGCTTCACCTCCTCCATTTCCTCCAGATCAAACCGTCCCTCAAAATAAGCTTCGTGCAGTAAAGCCTCCAGCTCCTCTACATCCTTCAGCTTTTCCAGAATCCTGTGCACCACCACCCCATAATTTCGCTTAGCGTGTAACGCGGCTTTTTCTTCCGTCAAGCCTTCTGTATATTTTCTTACCTGAAGCAAGCTTGACCAGTTACGGTAAGACCAAGACAATTTCGGCGGGTCGGGCAAATCTGCCGGGATCTTTATAACCTCTGGCCAAGCTCCTATATCAAGTACTGCATTATTATAATATCTGCTCAAATCCAGATGGCCATTCACCCCTGTAGCTGATTGGAGAGCCATTTGTATGTTATAGGAGAGTTTATTCAACACACCGTCTCCTTTTGAAGAATGTGCCTCTGCAAGTGCCCAAAAAACTTCCTCCGCCCTGGTGAGCGCCACATAAATCATATTGAGGGAATCCAGGTAGGCCATCATAACCTCTTTCTTGTATCGCTCGGCAAAGGAAGTTTGCGCCAGAGAAGCGGTCAGACTCAAAGGAACAATTAATTGGGAAGCATCTTGTTCCTCGTAGGCAGACCAGATTACTCCCCTCGAATTGACAATATCCCAATCCATAAACGGCATCAGCACTGCTTTAAATTGGAGACCTTTTGATTTATGGATGGTCATAATTCTTATAGCATCATGGCTTTCTGGTATTTTCACAGTGCGGGTCTCCTTCTTCAATTCCCACCAATCCAAAAAACCGCCTATATCCGATTTATTTTTGGCAACGTAATCGAATACCGCTTCCTTAAATCCGGAGATGTAGGCCCGCTCAAAGCCAAGCTTATTAAACCCGAACATTTCCACCAGTTCCTCTACCAGCTCAAACAGCGGTAATTGGATCAGGGCCGCCTTTTTTTCTTCAAATACTTTAACCTCCTCATGGATACCGTTCGAAATATGGTGCTTCTCAAAAAGCTCATGGTTGATTATTCCTCCTCTGAAAACCTCATGGTTGTACCACATGGTGCTGGCGGCTAGCTCATCATCCGGATGCAGCATATATGTTAGAGTGGAGATAAGACATTTTACACTGGATGCTTTGTGCAGAAACATGGCTTCGCCCGAAAGTACATCATACCGGTAGCCGTCATCATGATGCATCATGGCATAATCCATTAATGTCTCTGCCACCAATTGTCCCTCTGCTTTTGTCCTCACCAAAACAGCTATATCTTTTAATTGGTAACCTTGGTCCTGCAGGGTCCTCGCCATCTCGGGGATCTTCGAGATAGCCATTTCATTTGCCTTTTCATCCTCTGTTTTGCTGAGAAACTCGATTTTTACTTTGCCTTTGAATCTGGAAGCTTGTTTATGTGGAGCCACTTTTTGCCTGACTTGTAGATAGGCCCCATCTATGGCTGCTAAGTGATGGTCTTCCACTCCGTATTTTTCCTTGGCGGCCGACCTTATTCCCAAAGCCAGCCGCTCAAAAAGTGCGTTGTTGAAGTCCACGACATTGGGCAAGCTGCGGTAGTTTGTGTCCAAATCTTTCACCTCCACCCTCAGCGGGCCGATTTGCTGCTCCACCTCGCTCAGAAGTAAGGTCAAGTCTCCTCCCCTCCACCTGTAGATGGACTGCTTTACATCTCCCACGATAAGGCTGGTGTTTCCGGAGGCCATGGAATTGTCCAGCAGAGGATAAAAGCTTGCCCACTGAAACCCGCTCGTATCCTGAAATTCATCGATGAGGAAGTTTTTATACTGGTTGCCCATTTTCTCATAAATGAAAGGCGCCTCTGTTTCCGCCGTTATTTCTTTGAGGAATTCGTTGGCATCAGAAATCAACATGATGTTTTCCTCTTCCTTGAGAAGCTGCAATTCTTCTAAAAGTTGGGAGAAAATGCCAAAGACATAGAAATTCCTTCTGACCGCTTCAAGGGTATTCCATCTAGGCACCATGGACAACGCGTCCTTCATCAGCTCATTTAGACCTGCATGGTAGGCCTGTTCAATTTGTCCTACCGGCCCTTTTTTGGTAGACCATTCGACAGGATTATCGGGACAATTGGACAGGGTTGCACTAATGGTGGGGAAAAGCACGTGACCCTGGTCCATCCGTTCAAAAAACAAAAAAGCAGAACGGCTTCCGCCTTTAAAATCGGTCCAGCTAAGGCCGAATTGGTTTTTGATTGCTTCTGCTTCTTTTTTGATCTGCTGCACCCGTTTCTGGATTGAACTTCTTTCTTCAAAAAGCCTGGATCGAAAGGCTAGGATATTTTCAGGTTCTTTTAAAAAAGCCCGGATTTCGTGTTGGTGCTTTTTGAAATCCTCCTGGAAAATCTGGGATCCCAGATTGTTGATATTCCAGCGGATGTCCCAGGATTTCCCTTCCCTAATCTTTTCATCCGCAAAGTCCACCAACCACCGGTGCAGGTTTTTATCCTCAACTACTTTGAACATCAGTCTGTCCACCAGTCGCTCCAAAACGGCAGCCTGGTCAAGTTCGATGTCAAATTTGGCTTGAAGGTCCATCTCCCTTGCAAAAGCCCTTACCACTCTCTGAAAAAAGCTATCAATCGTACTGACCGAAAAATCGGAGTAATGGTGCAGAATAGTAGTTAAGACCTCATAAGCCCGGGCTTTCAGTTCCTCTTGCGAAAGCCGCAGATGTTTAAGCAGGATACTGTCCAACATTTCCTCTGGATCTACTCTATGGACCATCCTCCTCAAGACCTCCAAGATACGTTCCTTCATTTCCTTGGTGGCTTTGTTGGTAAAGGTAACAGCCAAGATCTGTTTGAACGCGAAAGGATGCTCCAAGGCAAGCTTCAGATACTCCGTGGTTAAAGTATAAGTCTTGCCGGATCCAGCCGATGATTTATAGATGATAAAGGGTTTGTCAGACATATTTGGCCGATTGAATACTTAATCTGTAGAAAAAAGTGGATACTAAGGTAGTGAAAAAAAACGAGGCATTTATTTCTGTCACATCTCCAGGAAATGGATGCCACACCTAACTTCTTTGATAGACCGACTATGCTAACTTATAACGTACAATGATAGAATATTGCTATTACGCCCTATTATCCGTTGAGCATAATGCAGAAATTACTTCAATATTTGTTTTATTTGCACGAAAATCCAATACCATGTTCTTCTACCTTTCCCAATTTCTTAGTTTTTTGGTGATGCCACTGACGGTGGTGTTGTTGTTTTTAATCGTGGGGCTGATCTTGAGCAAAAAAGCCCTCGGAAGAAAACTGATTTTAATGGGCTTGGCATTGCTTCTATTCTTCACAAACCAATATGTGGCTAATTACGCCATGTATCTGTGGGAACCGGAATTTAAAGCTATTAGCAGCCTGCCTAAATATGAAATGGCGATAGTTTTAACCGGCGTGACCAATTTGAATAAAACCGCCTATGACAGAACATTTTTTAATAAAGGAGCCGACCGCGCAACCCACGCCATGCAGCTTTATAAATTAGGAAAAGTTGATAAAATCCTGATCACGGGAGGCCAAGGGCTGAACCCCACGAATACGAATGCGGAAGCAGAACTCTTGGCAAATTTCATGGTGTCCGCAGGAGTTGCCGTAAATGATGTCATTATTGAAAACAAAGCGGTAAACACCTATCAAAATGCTTTTTTTGCCAAAAACACGTTGGAGCAGCAAGGGTTTGACCTTGAGTCAGACTATCTGTTAATTACTTCAGCCTTCCATATGAAAAGAAGCAAGGGCTGTTTTGACAAAGTAGGATTGAATACAATAACTTATCCAGTGGATTATTATGCGTCGGATCCGCAACTAACCTTCAAGGGAGTCTTTCAGCCAAGTCCGGATGCACTGAAAAATTGGCATATATTATTTAAGGAATGGATTGGGTTAATTGCGTACAAAGTTGCGGGTTATATCTGATCAGTCGGAATTATCTACTTCGCTATTCTCCCCACAATAATGGTATTAGCAGTTGATTATTTAGAGGATGAGGATGTAAGAACATGCCTCAAGGCTCGCATATCGACTCCGGTTGTGAAAAGGAGAGGAAGTAGCCGAATTTAGATTTCATGGCCTGTATCCATCTAAGCGAATATACTTAATAAAGAACACAACAAAAAAACCATAATCGTTATCGGCGGTTGAGGACAGAGTCCGGGAAAAAACTATCATAATTTTTCTGGACGATCTCATCGCAATCTATCTTAGGCATTACCAAACCGTTGCTAAAATCAAGGGAGTCTTTGTGCCAGAAAACCATTCTTCCATTTTTCTCCTCCACATCTCCATATCCCTCGATCACCTGCTCGTCCCCCAACAAAAATCCCACTTCGCGAACCGAGATCAATCCTTCAGACAAAAAAGTATAATCAGCTATGAGCGTATCTCCACGGATTTCGCCTTCTATAAAACCGGTATTGCCATCCCTTTCGTAAAAATCATAATTAAGGTCACCTGTGACCTTTCCGTTGTCGGAGACAATAAGCTTCAAATAAACCGTATCCCGTTCAGTAGCAAATAAATAACAAGACGGGCCTGCAGCATCTATTTTCTCTTCTTTTTTTCTTTGGACTATCTCCTCCCCACCTTGATCGACCTTGTTTTGGTTTCCGTTGTTGCAGGATAATAAGTGGAGGGCAATGATGCCGAAAAAGAGGGATACCCTTGCCAGGGCAAGAAAATATTCAAGATACGTCATTGGGTTTTGGTTATCATTTGATTTATCTGTTGGCACTAAACTACATTTATCGTTCCAACGCTTTGATCTGGCGTTGAAATTCCTCAACTAATCTCTTGTCCACCGTAAGTACACGATTGGCATTCCCTACCCCTTCATGAAGATTCGGGTTAATATAGGTGCTTTCCGAATTTCTGTAAGATTTGCAACTTGAATGTACTTCCTTAAGATATCCTGTAGCGTGCAACTCCCGGAGGTGTGAAGGAACAGTTCCCCCGCCTGGCATAATGATGATCCTATTTCCGGCAGCCAACATCAGCTTTTTGATGATATCCAAACCATCTGTTACCGTATTTCTACCTCCGGAAGTGAGGATTCTGTCAAAGCGACATCCTATTACTGCCTCTAACGCCTTATCTAAATCAGATGAAGCATCAAAAGCCCGGTGGAAGGTGCATGGGCTTCCTCCCGCCGCGCGGACTAAAACAGAACATGCATCCACATTCACTGAACCGTCAGCATTGAGAACGCCAAACACAAATCCGTCGGCACCTAGAGATTTAAGAATTTCGATTTCTTTTTCCATTACTTTCAATTCCTCCGCGGAATAAAAAAAATCCCCCCCTCGGGGCCTTACCATCACAAAAATAGGGAGGTCGATTTTCGACTTCAAGTAAGAAAGCATGCCCGGTGAAGGGGTCACCCCTCCTTCACCGAAATCGGAACAAAGTTCCAGCCTGTCCACGCCGTAAGCAGTCGCCAATAAAGCTGCTTCCAAAGTATACACAGGTGCTTCTAATAAAATTTTTGACATAAGGGATTTAAATTTAATTCGCAATCTATCAAGGTTCGTCAGCTTTCCATTATGGATGTTGAAGCAACAAATGAAAACGCCCACAAGTTATTAAAATTTTTTAGCGAAGTTTTGATATATTAATCATTTTTTATGTAAATTTATATTTTTAACAGAAACAGCTGATGGATCTAGTAAAACCCGAAATAGTTCTCGAAAAAATGGAAAGTGTAGTTGAAATTAAAAACTACCTGAACAAGATCAAAATCATAAAATTTTTATATACGGAAGGCAGCAACACCGCCAACAATATCGGACAGATAGTGGGCATAAGTCTTCCTACTGTTAGCCTTTTGTTGGGTGATTTATTGGAGGAGAAGTTGGTGGTAAAGCAGGGTCGGGGGGAGTCACAGGGCGGTAGGAAGCCCGACCTTTATGGTTTGGCAGAGGATTCTTTCTACATTTTGGCCCTTGATTTAGACAGATTTTCGACGCGGGTGACGATCTACAACACCAAAAACGAGAAAGTCACCACTGTTCACCATCTTAAAGTTGCTTTAAATAATGAAGCTGCCACTATAGATAAAATACACCAGTTTGCTAATAAAGTCATCACAGAAAGTAATATTCCGGAGGAAAAAATCATCGCCATAGGCATCACCATGCCGGGCCTGGTGGAAAGTATGGCTGGAATCAACCATACCTACTTAAAGGTTGGGAAAACAACCCTGAAAGAACAGCTGGAAGAAAAGTTTGGGAAAAAGGTCTACATAGAGAATGATGCGCGTGCAATGACGCTTGCGGAGTACAAATTTGGTACAGGAGAAAACCAAAAAAATGTCTTGGGCATTTTTGTAGACTGGGGAATCGGATTGGGAATTATCATTGACAAAAAATTGTATAGGGGATTTTCTGGTTTGGCGGGAGAATTTAGCCATTCCCCACTTTTCGATTCCAAAGGGATCAATTGTTCCTGTGGCAAAAGAGGCTGCCTCGAAACAGTGGCTTCAGGAACAGCGTTGCTAAGATTGGCAAAAGAAGCAATTGCCATCAACAGTGAAACTATCCTGGCAAGAATGGCCAGGGAGATTGGAGAAGAGCTCGAGCCTTCCTGGGTTATAGAAGCTGCATTAGCGGGGGACCAGCAGGCAATCAGTATACTATCTGAAGTCGGTCTGGACTTGGGGCGGGGCATCGCCATATTGATCCAGCTCTTCAATCCTGAACTGATAATATTAGGAGGATCCATTTCTGAAGCTAAGAGTTATATTCTTACCCCGATTCAACAAGCTTTAAACATATACAGTATGGCAAAACTCAGTGAAAAAACCGAAATTAAGCTCTCTTCTTTGGGCAAGGAAGTAGGATTAACCGGGGCTGTAGCTATAGTAAACGAACATATCTTTGAAGAGACCATCAATCAAAACAATGGATAAGGAGCTCTTCTCTGCGAGTTGCTTTCCGATATCACTACTAAAAAGAAGTCTATCTCAAACAGGTTATATCTAATATTATGTTGGAAAAATATCCCTTATCGAAAACAGAAGAAGCCTTTCTGGAAGAATCAGGCATAAAAAATATCAACACCTTGATTCCCTACCTTACGGTAGACAACTTTCCCAAACTGGGACTGATCACGGCCTGTAGGTTTCTGGAATGGGTGTCGGAAAATCCAAATGGGGTAATCAGCTTACCTACCGGCAAAACACCGGAATATTTCATCAAATGGACCCAATACCTACTGGAAAATTGGGGAAACAAAAAGGGAGAAGACATCCGGCAACGTTATGGCTTGGAAGCCATCGCGAAGCCTGTACTGAAAGATCTTCACTTCATTCAGATTGATGAGTTTTATCCCATCGCATCATCCCAACAAAACAGCTTTTACCATTATGTAAATAAGTACTATATAGACGGATTTGGTTTGGATCCGAAAAAAGCTTTGTTGATCAATTCTGACGAGATCCCTCTAGCCGAAGGAAAGAGCTACAAAGAAATCTTTCCCGATTCTAAAGTGGACCTTACCTTAAGGTACAGGGAATATACTAACGAGTTGGAAAAATTACAGCAGAAGTCAATCTACATGATCGACCAGTGGTGCGCTGAATATGAAGCTAAAATCCGAGAAAAAGGCGGTATCGGCTTCTTTTTAGGAGGAATAGGTCCAGATGGCCATATTGCTTTCAACACCAGGGGCTCGGATCTATTTTCCACTACACGGCTTACAGAAACCAACTTTGAAACACAAGCAGTAGCAGCGGGTGACTTGGGAGGAATTGAGATTTCCTCCAACCGTTTGGTTATCACTTTGGGTTTGGACTCTATTGTCTATAATCCTGATGCTGTGGCAATCATTATTGCTGCCGGGGAAGCCAAAGCACAAATTGTCAAGGAATCGTTGGAAACCAAACTCAACAATGTCTACCCTGCGACAGTCCTTCAAAAGCTGAAAAACGGGCGGTTTTATCTCACCAAAGGTGCTGCCTCTAAGCTTGAAGACAGCGTGGAGCAGTTTTATCAACAAGGTGAATGGACCCAGCTGAAAACAGAAAGGGCGGTCATAGAATTGTGCAAGAGCCTTAAGAAATATGGTCACCGTCTAACCATGGACGATCTCAAAAAGGGGAAATATACCCGCCTAATTCCGGGTTTAAATGAAAACACGGTCAGTGAGGTGATGAACAGCATCACCAAAAAGATCGACCGGGGCTTAGCTGATGAAAAGAACGAGGTGCTTCTGCATACAGGGCCGCATCACGATGATATCTCTTTGGGGATTTTGCCACAGATCACCAAACAACTACATGAGAACAGCAACAAAGCCCACTTTGCTGTGTTGACCTCAGGCTTTACTGCTGTGACCAATACATTTGTCATCGAAACCCTTAAACAGACCAAAAGGTTTTTGGATATCGGGATGATCCAGATGGTGAAATATGACGACTTTTTCGATTCAGGATACAATCTGAAAAAAGACAAAGACGTCTACCATTACCTGACAAACGTAGCGTCCGAAAATGCGGTTGAACGGTTAAGGGGACTCTGCCATCGGGTGGTGAGGGCGATCGTGACCATCTACCAGGTAAAATCCACCCTCCAACTGAGAGAAAAAATCAATGAGATAATCAGCATTCTCAAAAACTCCTATGACGGAGAAAAGAACCCGCCGAAGATTCAGACCCTTAAGGGAATGATCCGGGAATTTGAAGAAGAACTGGTGTGGGCTCATTTTGGCGTGCAGGTGAAGAATGTCCATCATCTGAGATTAGGATTTTATACGGGAGACATCTTCACGGAGCAACCGGATAAGAAAAGAGACGTGGAACCCATTGTTGAGATGTTGAGGACCATCAAACCTACTAAACTCAGCCTTACGCTTGATCCGGAAGGTAGTGGACCCGACACCCATTATAAAGTGCTGCAAGCTACTGCAGAAGCAGTACGCCAATGGGGAAATGAAGAAGATATCAGCCATCTCAAGATCATTGGATACAGAAATGTCTGGTTTAAATTTGATGCAGCTGAGGCTAATGTGATTGTGCCGGTTTCACTTGGCGATATGGCAGTAATGGAAGATTCCTTCGCCAACTGCTATCTGAGTCAAGTTAACGCCTCCTTCCCAAGCTACGCCCACAACGGCAAATTCAGCACTTTAGCTAAACGGATCTGGGTAGATCAATTGAATGATGTCCAACTGCTGCTGGGCAAGAATTATTTTTATCAGCACGATACGGCTAATGTAAGATCCAGTCACGGACTAATCTTCTTTAAGGAAATGGACGTGAAGGAATTTCTCGCCCAGGCCAGGGAATTAGAAAAGACGATGGAAGGATTACTATAACCGATAGTGCGGAAACAAGATTATATTACAAGAAGGGTGGGTTTATAAAATCCACCCTTCCTATCTTCTTTGCACTGAATCATTAAAATAAATCGGCTGTTAAAGCGGGGCAGGTCATTGTCCGTAAATGAAATTTTAAATTAATGGATATTAACAATATTGTTTTAGGCTTAGACATTGGCGGGACCAAGATTAGTTCTGGACTTAATGATAAGGGGATGATTTATGAGAGAAAAAAAATCAATACTCCTTTCAACGGTTCCCAAGATGAAATTTTGAAAGTCATTGCCGACCACATTTCTAGTTATCTCTCCTTTGATTTTAGAGCTATTGGAATAGGAATTCCTGGATTGGTAGATCCTGATAAGGGAATTGTTTATAACTTGGCAAACATCCCTTCGTTTCAGAAAGTGGATTTGAAGGACTACCTGGAAAGCGCTTTTAATGTACCTGTATTCGTGAACAATGATGCCAACTGTTTTGCCTTGGGAGAATATAAGCACGGCCCTGCGAAAGCGTACCAACATATGGTTGGAATATCTTTAGGGACAGGAATTGGAACAGGGATCATTGCCAATTCCCATTTGTATACCGGCTACATCTGTGGGGCGGGTGAATGGGGCGGTGTGCCTTATTTAGACAAAACCTTCGAGGACTACTGCAGCAGCAAATTCTTTAAAAGTATAAACGGGCAGAGTGCAAGGCGGCTAGCCAAAATGGCTATGGGTCAAGAAGATAAAGAAGCTGTCGAGCTGTTCCACACCTACGGAGAACATATTGGAATGCTCATTAAACGGATATTGTATACGTATGCCCCCCAGGTCATCGTATTGGGTGGATCGATCAGCAAGGCGTACCCACTCTTCAAAGAGAGTATGCTTCAGACTGTAGCCACCTTTCCTTATAAAGCCATCTCCAACTCGCTGAAAATTTATGTTTCCGAACTTGAAGATGCAGCCATTCTTGGCGCGATTGCTCTAGCCGATGGCCAGGATCTAGATCGGGCTACAAAATCATTTAAAAATGCATCAAGTTAATTATATATTGGAACATCTCCGAATCTTAAAAGTGAAGCATTGATTCTATTAATTTTTCGTTCAAAAAATAAGACCGCGTCCCAAAGCGGCGTGCAGGACGAGAGAGCAAAAAAGGTGTTGACCATCAATCAACACCTTTTTTATCTAAAAGAATAACTTATCTATTATTTCCTCTGAAAATCATCCTGAACCCTCACAATATCCTCTTCATCTGAGGGATTTTTGGGGTCCGTATGCATCCAGATTTCCGCCACCACTCCCCAATTTTTTAACCCTATCAATCGGTGTCTTTCTCCTTTAGAAAGTTCAATTACTTTTCCCAATTCTAGAGGCTCTACTGGTCCTTCCTCATCTGTGGAGCTGATTTTTATCCCACCTTCACCTGCAACCAATTTCCAAATCTCTGCCCTTCGGTGATGGTATTGCCAAGAAAGACGCATCTCTGGAGCTACCAGCAAGATTTTTGGGCTGAGTTTGTTCTGTAACTGCGATTCTGAAAAAGACACACTATCAAAAAATTGCTCCCTGAATTTTTGAATCTGGGATTCATCCAAAACAAAAAAACCTCCCCATGGTCTGGATTGATCTTCAGTCTGGATTACATACCCATGGATGGACAACCAATCTCGAACTTGGTCGAACACTTCGTTCTTAGACATTTTGCTGTTAATGTTCATATTTTTTTAAGTAATAAAAGTTGAAAACTTGCCGCGCTTTGGCAGTGGGCAAAACAATCCCAAATTTGGGTGAAATTACAATTAATAAATGCAAAATCGAATCGTCATCGAAATAAAAAATCCTGCTCCAATTTAATATAGAGCAGGATTTAAATAATGATCGGCGGGAAATCTATCTAATGGCCTCCCGGAATGCCGGCTTGTCAGCGAATGCTTTAAACTCCTGATCAAGCGGGGCTCGCTTTTTCAAAAAACCGTTGCTTTGAACTGCCTTTTTTAGGTTTTCATACAACAATGTCTCGTCCCCTGTCTTCGCTCCTACCAACGCAAGCCCATAAAAACCATAGCCATAATCCTTGTTAACAATAGCGCTTTCCTCAAAGGCATTGATCGCATTTCTATAATCTTCAGCCAGCAAGAAGGCCAAGCCTTTGTTAAACAGGTTAACTTCATTTTCAGGTGCATTGTTGAGGTGAAGCCCTGCAAGTTTATAATCACCTGTCAAGATGTTTACAGCTCCAAGAGAAGCTTCATTGGCACTTTTTAATTCGTTGTTATCCTCAGCTAAAGCCGTGACTTTATAAAATGCCTCATACGCACTTGCATAATCCCCCATCAAAAGATGAACATGGCCTAAGTTATGGTAGGCATAGGCATTTTCTTCCTCAGCATTGACTTTTTCAAAGGAACTGCGCGCCTTTGCTAGCAAGGTGTTTTTTTCTGGCGCGTTAAGAGCGCGGTTCGCTTGGTTCAAATAGGCGACGCCAAGGTTATTGTGCGCCAAAGCACTGTTATATACAGAAGCTTGCGCTTCGTAAATTGCTGTCTTTTCGGCCAAGCCGGGAGTAACGTGGGCAGCAAAGGCGATCTCCTCTTCAGTCAGGGAAGTATCTGCCGCAGCACCTCTCACAATTCTGCCTGCCAATAAAGATATTTCAGCTTCAGACTTTTTATCCTTGGTAGTTAAAATCTCCGTCTTGGCAATTCTCAACTTTGGATAAAGATCGTTGAATACAGTTTTGTAGGTGGACAGCTGTTGCATTTTTTTCTCCTTGGCATCAAAATCGCCGTCGCCATAGATAATAGTGTGATACTCCTCTTTCTGCTCTGGGGTGATCTTGTCGTAGTCAGCCAATAACAACCTGAAGTCTGACCAGTCGTCCACTACGGGCAATATGATAAATTGTATAGAATCGGATTCGTCCCGATAATCATAAGGCTGCATCTCCCCTCTGTAGAATTTCTCAATTACTTCTGCTCTGTTTTTAGAAAGGTCCCTGTTCACTCTTTCTGAACCTTCAGGTGAGTGGGTTCCCGTAATTGTAACTGTTCGCGTTACATTTTCGCTGGCAATGAATGCTTTTAAGAATTTTCCTCTTTCGGAATTGACCTCACTGGGTCTTAACCTTGCGCTGCCTTGCTCGAAAAAGAACTCAACCTCAACCGGCTGCAACTCGTCTTGATCCGCATAGCCATGGTCCATATAATAACCTATTGGGGTAATGACTTCATCAGCAGAAAATTGCCCGATCCTAACCAGTTTCGGAGTCGTGGCCACCCCTGTAGTCAGCATCGCTTTAGGTGTGCTCAGGCTTTTACCCGATTTTTTATGCGAAGCAACTCCAACAAAATTCAATTCTCCATTACTCATTTCCTCCCTATAAGGAAAAGAAAAAGAGACCTCTTGTTGAGAAGCTTCCTTCCTGTTGATCTCATCCCCGTCGAAGGTGATGGAATCTCCGAGTGGATAGGCCGTTCCCGCATATTGATATTCGGGGATCAACGAGTAAGTCACCTTCTTTTTCATCATATTTGGAGGAAGCTGGGCATTTACAGTGAATTTAACCGAATCCCCATGCAGCTCTAAAGGTGCCGGATCAACCGATACCTGTTGATTTGCTGACTTTTTAATGACCGATTGAAGAGAACAGGAAGAGAACAACACCATGCTTCCCACTACAACCAGAATTTGAGATCGTTTCATAAACAATATGTTAGTTGATAGATTATATATTACGGTTAATTTTCCCTAATTTTAAAGGCTATTAAAAACAGAATCCAATGGAAAAGATTAAATTATTCTTCCAAGACAGTGCTTTTGGTGTCTGTTCCAAACTTGGCGAAAAACTCCATTTTCCAATCGACAGCATTAGGTTGTTTTTTATTTACTCCTCCTTTGTCACTCTGGGTTCTCCAGTCATCATCTATGTGACCTTGGCCATGATGATGAAAGTCCGGAAATACCTGCGGAAGATGAACAACCCTGTTCTATTCGATTAGATCTGGGAGAAAGCTTTTCTTCTCTTCAGATAATAGATAATGGCTATGGAGAAGATTTTTTTTCCTTGTGCGACCATTGTCAATTTTGGTGCCAAAGGTGGCTTATTCATCAAAGGCCTAAACTTAAAAAAATCTCGGTAAGCCTTAACCACTGCTCGGCCATGTGGCCAGCCTTCTGTGAGTAAAAAATGGATCATAGCGGCTAAATCAAATAGTATTCTTAACAAGAATACTTTTAAAAAGTCTAACCTGGAAAGATTTTTATATAACGTCAATAGATTATTCCGAAAGTTGAGGTAGGTTTTGAAAGGATTGTTGGCTGGAAGGGTCCCTCCGTTAACATGAAACACCGTGACACCGCCATTGTAATGAATCTCCTTCCCGGACAGCCTCAACCTCCAGCACAAGTCGATCTCCTCCATATGGGCGAAAAACACTTTATCAAATCCCCCAAAGGAATGAAAATCCTCCGATCGTATAAAAAAACAAGCACCTGAAGCCCAATCCACAGGTACGCAATCATCATATTGGTGAAGGTCTTGCTCAGTATGGTTAAATATTCTTCCGCGACAAAAGGGATAACCCAGAGAATCAAGATATCCTCCCCCAGCACCCGCATGATCAAAATGGGTTGGGCGGTGGTAGGAAAGAATTTTGGGTTGTGAAGCAACAATGTGAGGATTACAATCCAACCAGCTGATCATTTTCTTGTCCCATCCCTGCGTCACCAAGACATCTGAATTCAAGAGAACATAATATTCGTAGCTTCCCCTGATTTGATCCAGTGCAAGGTTATAGCCCTGACTAAATCCATAATTGGAGTCCAGAACTATCAATTCGAGACCAGGGTAATTCTCGGTTAAAAAACTTACGGAACCGTCAGTGCTCGCATTATCGGCGACAATGATATTATAGCTACTGCAATTTACTACTTCAGGGAGAAATTTCCTCAGCATTTCTTCCCCGTTGTAGTTCAGTATGATAATGGCAGCTTTGTGCATTAAAACATATTACCAAAGTCCATTCCGGGTATATTAGGCATCATTCCTTCGGTGGCCTTCTTCATTTCCTGCTTTATAAGCTGGTCAATTTCCTCAAATGCCTTGTTGGTGGCAGCTACAACCAAATCCTTCAGCATCTCCTTATCATTGGGATTCACCAGACTATCATCTATGACAATATCTACAAGCCTCCGGTGGCCGTTAACCTTTACTTTCACCAGTCCCGCGCCTGCTTCGCCTTCCGCGGTGAGGTATACCAGTTGCTCCTGCTTTTCCTTTATTTTGGCCTGGGCTTCCTTTACTTTGGACATGATACTCATTATATCGAACATAGGTCTTTGCTTTATTTGTACAAATATAGGTGAATTTAGATTATTCAGTGGCGCATAGCGGAAGATGCCAGATCAAAATTGATAGGCCTGAATCGCATCTATGGCCTCCGATAGGCTCATCATTTGCTGCTCCCCAGATTTCATGTTTTTAAGGGTAAATTTTTGTTGTGCGATTTCCTCTGATCCCGCCATGAGCACAAAAGATATGTTTTTCTTATCCGCATAGTTGAATTGCTTTTTAAGCTTGGCCGCGTCCGGGTAGATTTCTGCACTGATTCCTGCCCTCCGAATGGCAGAAAGTGCTTTCAGGCCATAATTCATGCCTTCGTTATCCATGAAACCGATCATTACCTTCGTAGCACTAATCTGCTCCTCAGGAAAAAGCTTCAACTCCTCCAACACATCGTAGATTCTATCAACTCCAAAAGAAAAGCCTACGCCAGGAACATCGTTCAGTCCAAAAACACCGGTTAGGTTATCATATCTACCCCCTCCGGCAACCGATCCTATCGATACGTTGTTGACTTTCACCTCAAATATCGCCCCGGTATAGTAGGACAGGCCCCTCGCCAGGACAAGGTCGAAGTCCACGTGCTCCTCTCCCTCTCCAAAAGCCGCAAGCATCCCGAACACCTCCTGCAGCTCTTGCAGCCCCTGCAGACCGACAGTACTTTCTTTCAAAAAATCCTTCAAAAAGGTTATTTTCTCTGAATTCCCCGCCGTCAAAAGAACCACTGGGGAGAGCTTTTCGATGGATGGCGAAGTGAATCCTCTTTGCAGCAACTCCTCCTGAACCTTGTCCCAACCGATCTTATCCAACTTGTCTATGGCTACACAAAGATCCCCTTCCTTGCCAGGCTCCCCTATGACTTCAGAAATTCCGGTCAGAATCTTCCTGTTATTGATCTTGACGGTATAATTGTCAAGGCGAAGGCTGGAAAACACCCTTCTGATCATCAACAGTATTTCTGCTTCACAGATCAGGCTATCAGTCCCTACTACGTCGGCGTCACATTGGTAAAACTCCCGATATCTACCCCTTTGGGGCCGGTCTGCCCGCCATACAGGCTGGATTTGGAAGCGTTTAAAAGGGAAGACAATGTCATTCCTGTTCATCACTACGTAACGGGCAAAGGGAACGGTAAGATCGTAGCGTAAACCTTTTTCGGCGACTTTGGGAAGAACCTTTATTGATCCAGAAGATAGATCTTCGGGGTTTACATTCTTTAAGAAATCACCGCTGTTCAATATCTTAAACAAAAGCTGATCCCCTTCATCTCCGTATTTCCCAGTCAAGGTAGACAGGTTTTCCATAGCCGGGGTTTCCAACTGCTGATAGCCAAACAGCCTAAAGGTATCTTTGATGGTATCTAATATAAAATTCCTTCTGCCCATTTGTAGAGGGCCAAAGTCTCTTGTGCCTTTTGGTATTGTCGGTTTGGGAATGCTCATCTGCTTCAATTTTGCCCAAAGTTATAAAAAAAGGAAGGATTAGGAAATGCTGACGTGAAGCTCAAGATCACATTGACATCAATTCCGAAAGTTATGCTTTCGCTTAAATCCTTATCATCACCAAATAATGTGATTTTATCATGTATGACCTGCTGCAATGTAACTTGTCCCAATAATCAGGATCAAGTTTTCGATGGAGTCTGCTGGTTTAATTTCATAGCTGAAAAGCTTTCCGTTTTTTTCCCCAAGATATTGTCCAATTTTCAATAAAAACATCTACCTTTGCCCCTCATTTGAATCATAAACAGGAATAGAGATGGCTGTTACTACTTTAAAAAGAAAACTGAAAAGAAAAAGACAATCCCAAAAGGCGAGAGTAATCAAAATCAAACAATTGAGCGCTCAACCTGTAATTAAAAATGTGGATGTAGAAGAACTGAAGAAAGGTTTTGCTGATGCAAAATAAAAAGTTCTTAGTCTTCAATAAGATATAAAAATGGCCATGACGATTTCATTGCCATTTTTATTTTATTTTTT
>DATGMS010000039.1:0-2354 GCA_035307285.1 Cyclobacteriaceae bacterium | reverse complement strand
GGTGTTGGCATTGCTCATCAACATTCCCGTTATTTGCAGCATGGGATTATTTGTAACCGCATTGAATTCCGGAAGCAACGGCAACTGCTTCTATATAGGCAATGAAAATGAGGCGGTCCTCGTGGATGTGGGAATCAGTTGCAGGGAAACCGAACGGAGGATGGCTCGGCTGGGGCTATCCATGAAAAAAATTAAGGCTGTCTTTATTTCTCATGAACACGGGGATCATGTACGGGGCTTGCGTGTGCTGGCCAAAAAATACCAGTTGCCCGTCTATAGCACCCCTGGAACCTTGCGGGATGCCCATTTAAACCCCGATCACCCTTTCAATCATATTCTTACGCCATACCAAAACATACAAATCGGCGCTTTAGAAATCACCGCTTTTCCAAAATGTCACGACGCCCATGACCCCCAGAGTTTCATCATAAAAGACCATGATCTATGTGTCGGCGTGCTGACAGACATCGGAGAGGCTTGTGAGCATGTGATCAAACACTTTAAATGTTGTCAGGCCATTTTTTTGGAAACCAATTACGATGACGACATGCTGATGAACGGCAGGTATCCCTATCATTTAAAGCGACGGATTGCCGGGCGTTTTGGCCATTTATCCAACCAACAAGCCTTGGAGTTGTTTTGCGAGCATCGGTCTCCGTCTTTGACCCACCTCTTTCTTTCCCATCTTTCGAAAGAAAACAATGACCCCGAGCTCGTATACAACCTTTTCCAACGCTTTGCCGGGGAAGTGGAAATCGTATTGACTTCCCGAGAGGCAGAAATCCCCCTATATACCATCCACTCCGACCAAGAAGCGGCAGCATTGAACAATGCTGTCCAGCTCTCCCTGTTTTCCTGAAGGCATCCCGAAATAGGACCTCCTATCAAGAGTGCCGAGAAGGTTTTGTTTTTCCGACAAGAACAACATGGCTTAAATATTGGAAGATAATGGTACTATGCCAGAAGGTCCCTCCATCGTAATACTAAAAGAAGCCGCTCAGCCTTTTGTCGGGCAGAAGGTAGTGGAAGTATCAGGCAACCGGAAGATAGATCTCCAGCGCATCCAGGGACAGACGGTGCAAGAATTCATCTCCTTCGGCAAACAATTCCTGATCCGATTAGATAATTTTACAATCCGGATCCATCTGCTACTCTTTGGCACCTACCGCATCAATGAGCGGAAGGAAACGCCGCCACGCTTGAGCCTTATTTTTGAGGACGGAGAAATAAATTTTTACGGATGCTCGGTAAACTTTATAGAGGGTGATCTGGATAAATTATATGATTGGTCTGCAGATGTCATGTCGGATGCTTGGGATCCGGACGCCGCCCAACTGAAATTAAAAAACCATCCCCAAACAATGGTCTGCGACGCCTTACTTAATCAAGATATCTTCGCCGGCAGTGGCAATATCATCAAAAATGAAGTGCTATACCGGATAAGGGTTCATCCTGAAACCCTTATCGGCAATCTGCCCGAGGATAAGCTGGAAGAATTGGCCACAGAAACCCGCAATTACAGCTTTGACTTCCTGAGATGGAAAAAGCAATTCGAGCTTAAAAAACATTGGCTCGCCCACACCCGAAAAAAATGCCTGCGTTGTGAACTTCCTTTCTCAAAGATGTATTTAGGCAAAACCAATAGACGCTCTTTCTATTGTGCCAACTGCCAGATCAGATATTAAAGGTATGGCTTCTTCCCCAAGAGGGATTGGCGCGGATCCCATGATAGCTCCGGATGTTACGCTAAGGCGAAGGTCATGCGCAAAGGAAGCAAGGTCATGAATAACCATCAGGTCATCATCACCCAACTTGCGGCGGTGGGCTGATCGATAACCTGTTGAACAGCAGCGGATACGCGAGCAGGGAACAGCTTAAGCAAGTTCCGCCAACAGGCCTTCCACGGAAAGCGGTCGGGTGTACATGGTTATTTTCCCCTCCCCATCTCTTGGCCACAGCTCCCTTGGTCTGTCCCAATAAAGCTCTACGCCATTGCCATCAGGATCATCCAGATACAAGGCTTCCGACACGCCATGATCACTGGCACCGGTCAGTGGGTACCGGTGCTCCAGCAATCTTTTAAGGATAAAAGCCAGATCCTTACGGGTAGGATACACTACCGCGGTATGGTACAGGCCTACGCCAAAAGCAGGAGCTGGAGGAGCGCCCTTGCTCTGCCAAGTATTAAGGCCGATATGATGATGGTACCCACCGGCGGAAATAAATGCAGCTTGGTCGCCATACAGTTGAGTAAGCTCAAAGCCCAAAAGATCCACGTAGAAAGCGAGAGATTTCTCCAAGTCGGACACTTTCAGGTGCACGTGGCCTATTTGGGTCTGGGCGGGAATCCTGTA
>DATGMS010000038.1:0-8735 GCA_035307285.1 Cyclobacteriaceae bacterium | reverse complement strand
GTTGATAACGTCTGCCCCCTCTTCTTTTAACAAGTTTACAAACTTGTCTACGGTATCCTTCATCTGAATATCAGACAAAACGGGAGTTAATATGAATACCGTTTCATAATTTTTTTGGAACATTCTGTAATCGTTTAATTTTGAATTGTTTAAACAGGTCGCAAAAATACGGCTTTAATTGGAATTCACCAATATTAGGAGGTATATTTTCGGCCTTTGCGGCAAGAATTGACGGGCAGCAGGGAGAAGGAGTCCATGCAGTCTGGTATTTTGGCCATCAACGCGCGGTTATTCGAATTCTTATTTAATTACTGAGTGACGCCTATACAAATAAAAGAGTCCAGAAATAAATCTTCTGGACTCTTCTCCTCAGGTAAAGAGGAAAATACTACTTGTTAAAGGAAGATAGCATCCAGTGATTGGATTCTATGGTTTTTATAAATGAAATAAGCATATCTTCTGTCGCAGTATCACCTAGTTCAGAAACTTTTTCCGCACATTCATTCATGTTTTCTGCCAGGGTTTCAAAATCCTTAAGTACCTCCTGCACCATCGCCCTTGAGTCAAGGTCTGTTCCTACTTCTACAATGGTAGAGACTTCAAGATATTCTTTTATCAAGCTCAAAGGTGTCATACCAAAAACCCTGATTCGCTCGGCAATTAGGTCGATGTTGGCAAACGCCTCGTTATACAATTCCTCAAATTTTTCGTGAAGGTCAAAAAAATCACCGCCTGTTACATTCCAGTGGAAGTTTCTCAATTTCTGATAATGAACATGGTAATTCGCCAACAATTGGTTCAGGGATGCAACGATCGCTTCGGATTCCTCTCTATTGTACCCTAATTTCTTGAATATCCTTTTATCTGTGTTACCCATAATCATATAAATTTTTAAGATTAAAAATAAGTTAATTCCTACTGATTGGTGTCGTATCTTACGATACCTTGGATGGCCATGTCGATGTTATTGGTGTCGTATTTACTTTCCAAGATTACCGCTTTGTCTTCATAAACCATAATCGGAGTTTTCAAACAGTCGATCTCCGCCTTTAAAATCGTTAAAAGATCCTGCTCATTCATATCTTTGCCGACGATGTTATCCCTATAATAAGAGGAATTTTGATCAAAAAGTTCGATGATGGGGATGTTTAGTTTTTGGGCTAGTTCAGAGATCTGGGTAGAGGTCAGTTCAGTTCTGGCTACATCCACTTCATTGATTTTATGCTTGTTTAAGGATAAGGCATAGGCATACGCCTCCCTGTCGTCTTTCTTCCCGCTGTTGTAGAGGAACTTTATTTCATTTTTCTTCATATCAAACATAGTGCTTTATTTTGGACAAAATGTATCACAAACGGTGCCAAGATCCTGTATTGGAGGAGCTGGGAATTTCAGGGTTATTTAGAAAACACCTGCATCAAACTTAACCTTAGAACCTCTCCCATATTTTTACACTGAAGGAATGACTTGTTTTTATAGTGGTTGGCGAGGTCACTTTTTAAGGAGGCGATATTCTGGGCGGTGGAAACTGTGTCCATCTCCATGCTTTTTAAAAGATCAGTTATCTCCATGGCGGAGGACTTCAGGCGACTGGCTATAAGAGCCCGTTCTTCCCTCTGGTATTGCACCATTGATTCCGTGGTGATATGTTTGACCCCAAGTTGTATCAGGGCATTGTTCTGTTTGAAATACTGAGGCAGGTAAATGGATTTCTTCCCCTCATATGATTGTTGATCAAAGTCAATCGCTCGAATGCGAAAATGAGTATCCTCAAAGTCGGGAGTGACATCAATGACAAAGTTGGAAGAGTGCATGTCTCCCAAAAGACGGACAAAGCATCGCTCATTAAACTTAACAAACTCTTTGGCGAGTCTGATGGGGTTTAAAAGCGGGTCGTGTATCTGCAATTTCATAAACTGCTCCCCTGGAATCCCGGCGATATGTTCTTCAATAAGAGAATTTTTGTATACCAGGTAACTTATCCGATTAGGGGACAACAAATGCTCAAGTTCTAAGCCGTAAACTCTCGAGGCATCTGCATTTTTTATATAAAAATAGTCAAAATTATCGTTGATCCTGTTTACAATCCTGATCCTAAAAGGTTGGGTATTTCCATAGGTACACAAATCTACCCGGTCGACGTATAGATGCTCCATGACCGACATATCCCCATCGGCTTTGAGGATAGCATATATTTTTTTGATGTTGTAATGGATTTCAGCCCGGTCTCCTTCGTCGTAAAATACCGTCTCCCAAAGTGTATCGTTCCCTTTATAGTCGTACAGGGCGATAGAATTGGTGTACCTAAGAAGCTCTTTGTAATGTATAGGAATGTCCACTTCCCTGCCGTATTTGATCAGGTATTTTCTCAACCATTCACTGATGGGGTAGATGATTTTCTTTTTGCTGATCAGGGCCATGAGTAAAGGATCAATTTTCTCGATGCAACAGCTTTTCTTCGTTTTTTAATTTCCTGTCAAAAAGAAAAGGGCCAAAAGGCAGAACAGAAGCAACCAATCCCATAAAGGTCTTTAAAAAAGACCACTTCAAAGTCCTGCTGGTGGGGAGAAGGATCAGTACATACAACATAAAAAGAATTCCATGGATCCAGCCGACATATTTTACCATTAAGGGCATATCAAAACCATATTTTAAAGGCATGGCGATGAACAACAACACGATCATGGATATGCCTTCTATTAGGCTAATGATCCTGAATCTTCTAAGCGTCCCCAATCTTTCGTCTTGAGTCATTTCGTTATTTTTTAATTTGAAAAAGAACCTGAAGACCGTTCCACAGGCTGCGTTTTAAAGGGATATTTTCGACAAGATCTTCCATCGCATCAGCAAAGAAATATTCCGTTTCTCCACTGATAACTTCATAGGTTGAGGTTTTGAACTGCATTATCGGGTGGCTAAAGGTACCAAATACCAGACACTTACGCGGATTAAGCCGATTGATGCTTTCCTCGGGAAGTTCAAGGATACGTCCGCTGGATATTAAAGCCACGTCTTTCAGGGAACAGCCCACTGCCCCTAATATTTTCAGAAGGAACTCTCTGTGGCTGCTTTCCAATTCGTTGCCTTGAAACATAACCAGTATCCCTTTTTCAAAGTTGCCTTCATAGGTGATTTCATTTATTTCTTCGGTATATTCCTCCTGGTTATCCGTCTTTTGCCAAGACAAAAGCTTGGGAACGTCCTCCTGAAGAATAACGAGGTCCTGGTCAAGAATAAGGCTTAGCTGTTGTAGGTCTAATACTTCCATGGTGTTGGTTAAGGCTTTTTCATTAGATAGTAGATGCTAGATCGTACCATCATTTCAACGCCTTATCGGTATTTTGATTATTGAACAAAGCTTGGAGTTCGATGGCGTCTTTAGGATCCATTCGATTGGCCAATACTAACCTTAGTTGCCTCCGTCTAAGTGCTCCTTCATACAACTCCACCTCTTTTGGAGTAGTGGGTACAATCTCCGGAACCCTTAGGGGCTTACCGCTTTTATCCACCGCCACAAAGGTGAAGAATGCCTGGTGGGTTTTTTCCTTTTTGCAGGCGGGGATATCTTCTGCATATACTTCAATATAAATCTCCATAGAAGAGTTGAAGGCTCTTGTTGTTACAGCATGCAAGGTAACGACATTGCCCAACGCGATCGGATTATCGAAAGAAATCGTATCTACTGAGGCTGTTACTACCAGGCAGTTCGAATGACGTTGTGCCGATATCGCTGCAACAACATCCATCCAATGCATGAGCCTGCCGCCCATTAAATTATTCAAGGTGTTTGTGTCATTTGGCAGTACCATTTCCGTCATGGTTACTTCCGAGTCCTGTACCGTTTTACTGTTTGCCATATTTATTTGTTTGGAAAAAACTAAAAAAAATTGAGCGAACTACCATCCATGCTCTCCTAATAAAGGGACAAAAGAAAAATTATCGAATTCTTCTTGGATAAGTTCCTGATTGGATCCTTTAGTCAGCCTTAGCATTTTCTGGGAGTTCCTGTCGCCTACCGGTATGACCAGTGTCCCGCCTTCTCTAAGTTGTTCAATTAAGGCATTTGGCACCACCGGTGCACCGGCAGTGACCAATATTTTATCGTAGCGAGCTTGTTCAGGCAGTCCTTTTGATCCATCTCCAAGATAAAATTTAATGTTTATTCCCAATTTGGGAAGAAACTTTTTGGCCTGTTGATGAAGTCTGCCATTATATTCAATAGTATGAACCTCCGCCCCCAGCAAATACAAGATCGAAGCTTGGTAGCCGGATCCAGTCCCGATTTCAAGTACCTTATCACCAGGCTGGACCTTTAACAATTCCGTCTGGAAAGCTACTGTATAGGGTTGGGATATGGTTTGTCCCTCACCAATAGGAAAGGCCTTGTCTTCATAGGCATGGGACAAGAGGGCGCTGTCAAAAAAGAAATGCCTGGGAAAAGTATTCATGGCCTGAAGAACAGAAGTGTCTTGGATACCTTTTTTCTTAAGCACTTCCACCAATGCCTTTCTTTGTCCCTTATGTATATAGTTGTCTTGTAAATTGAGCATTTTGAGAAGCCACCGTTTTCTTAAGTCATCATATTTTTGCTAAGTTAAGGCTTAAAATGGCTTAATTTGAATTCTTAAAGCCATAATTTGGTTAAATGCTGAGTTAGTGTTGATTTCATTTAACATAGAAAAACAGATGTTTACAGGTATCATAGAGGCCCTCGGTGAGATTAAAGGCATAGAAAGAGAAGGTTCCAATGTTCATTTTGATGTTTTTGCACCTCTTGTTGAGGAATTGAAAATTGACCAATCAATAGCGCATGATGGGGTTTGTCTAACAGTGGTCGGCATTGAAGGCGACCTATATCGGGTGACTGCGATTGAGGAAACGCTTGAGAAAACCAATTTAGAAAGTTGGTCGAAAGGGAAGAAGGTAAATCTGGAAAGGTGCATGTCGGTGGGTGGGAGATTTGACGGTCATATTGTGCAGGGGCATGTGGACCAGACCGCCCTAGTGGAAACTATAGAAGAAAAAGACGGGAGCTGGATTTTTAGCTTTTCCTATGATGCAGAAGTGGGTAACATAACCGTGGAAAAGGGGTCTATAACAGTGAACGGAACTAGTCTTACCTGCTTTAATTCCATAGAAGGCGGGTTTTCGGTAGCCATTATTCCTTATACTTATGAAAACACCAGTTTCCACCAGCTTAGGGTGGGGGATAAAGTAAATCTTGAATTTGATATTATTGGGAAGTACATCCAGCGGATTGTCAAGGGATATTAAAAATGAAGGCCACTAACAGGTACTGCTTTATATGGCATAATAGTAGCTTGCTTATTTCAAACAATTTTTTCTCTAGTCTTGAAAAGCAAAATCGGTCATATATCTCTTGTAATTGCTGTAGGTGGACTGATCCTTACTGAAGTCGGAATCTATAGTGGATTTCTTCAGGGGGGATTCTGGCGGATCCTTGCCACGGGATTTGAAGCGGGCACAATTGGCGCATTGGCCGATTGGTTTGCCGTGAGCGCTCTTTTTCATCGGATTCCCATACCTATAATAAGCAGGCATACCAATATCATTGTCAAAAACCGTCAAAAAATGACTGAAGCCATCGTCGAACTTGTGACGACGAAATGGTTGTCTTCTGAAGTCATACACCAGAAACTTCAGGGCATGGGCATGGCCAAGGGGGTATTTGCATTGCTGGAGAAGCCGAGGAATTTGGGCTTGTCCATGGACTTTATCCGTTATGTACTGCGACAAATGGTCGTGAGTCTGGATAGTCCACGGGTAGTTCTTATGGTGAGAAACTCCCTGAGGCAACAGGCGGATGATTTTGATATAGCAGCTCCTCTGGGGGGATGGTTGCAGAAAATGGTTTTGAGTAAAGGTCACCACCCAATGGTGGACAGACTTCTTAAAGAATCATCGAAGGCACTGGACGATCCTACTACACGGGAAATGATTCAAGAAAAACTCAAAGAGGTCTTGACATCCTATGAAAAGCACGATTTCATCAAGAAAGCGGCTGTTAGGATTGGCAAATGGACGGGGGGAATAGATGTTGAACTGTTAGCTGATCGTTTGTTGCACATGGCTCGGGAGATGGCGGATGATGCGGGATCTAATCCTGATCATCCCTTAAGGCAGAAGCTTGATCAGACTTTATTAGCTTTAGCCGATAACCTCCGGGAAGGGGATCCTTCTACTTTGGCCTTGATCAATAATATTAAGCAGAAGCTCCTAAAGGATCGGGAATTACAGGCTATGTTTTACTCTGCTTTAACGCGCATTAAATATCTTGTGGAAGAGCAAGTAAGCCAAAGCGATACCGAGTTTATGAATTTTATTCAAATCAAAGCAAGCAACTTGATCAACAAGTATGGCAAGGACGAAGTGTTTCTGCTTAAGATGGACCATTGGTTGAAGGACACGATCGCCAAACTGGTGAATAAGTATCACCACGAGTTGGGTAGTATGGTTAGGGAAAGTTTGTTGAGGCTGGATGACCAGGAATTAGTTTGGCAGATCAAAGAAAAAGTAGGGGACGATTTACAATACATTAGGCTAAATGGGGCTGTGGTCGGAGGACTTGTAGGAATTATCATTGCTTTGTTACGGCTTGTTTTTTTGTAGGTCGTCGTTACTTGATGAGTGCAAGTCCGCTTTTAAAACTTTTACTTTTCAAGTTTCGTAAAACTCTGGCTAATTCGCCCGGTGATAAAGAAAGGAGCGATGTTTTAGTCCCTTCGTTTTTAGAAACTCTAGCCTAGATTGTTTGATTGCCCGATGATGTATTTCTATTTTAGAATTTCTTTCACAGTCAATTAAATGTTTATATTTAACAATTAATTAGTATAACAAAAACATGTCAAATATAGCTAATGAATTTATTTGATCGCAAAAAGCTGTATTTTTTAATGCTATTGATGTTGTGGACCTTTTCGGTACCCCATGCCATCTATGGTCAGGACGGGTTCCCCTATTGTGAATCCCTAAATGATGGGAATATTCCAGAGAACACGATATTTGGAGGCGATACTAAATTAGTGTCTGATTCTCTTGGAAACGGAGTTCTTCAACTTACATCTAATCAACGGGAACAAAGTGGCTATCTGTATGTGGACATACCTTTTCCTTCGAGCTATGGCATAAAGACTTCCTTTGAATATTTCAGTTACGGCGGAGATGGTAATGCGGATGGGATGGTCTTTTTCTTGTTTGATGCGGCAGTTCCCTCATTTCACCCTGGTGGCTTTGGCGGAGCATTAGGTTATGCATTCAACTCCACTCATCAGGCTCCAGGTTTGTCAGGTGCATACATAGGGATAGGACTGGACGAATATGGTAATTTCACTAATGCCATTGAAGGAAAAGATGGTCCGGGTTTTCATCCTAATAACGTCACTATTCGTGGGCCTGGAAATGGTTTTGAAGGATATAGTTATATCACTGGCATACGTACGGACCAGGAAGGGGGAGGGTTGGCTGAGGAGGATCAATTCCCCATTAGTTCCGGTGGATTAAACACCTCTAGAGTGACTGATAGCAACAAGAATGGATATAGGAAAGTTTTTATCGACCTTCAGCCTGCACCTGACGGATCGGGGATGATATTGAATATGGAGATGCTGGTCACTACAAGGGATAATGAACCTCGGATGGTGTCCATTTTTAAAGATCTTCCTTATGAATATAATGCTCCTGATAATCTAAAAATCGGATTTGCTGCCGCAACAGGAGGTTATACCAATTTCCATGAGATTAGGAACATCGTAGTGGAGGTCTCCGATGATCAAAATCTACAGTTGCCAGAGGCTAAGCCTAAATCCGAAATGACCTGCGAAGGGGAAACCATACAATTTGAAATCAAAGAAGAGGATGTTCTGCTTCCAAACCAAAACTCAGTAATCACCTGCTTGCAGATATATAAAACCTTAGATGAAATATTAGACGATGAAGAGCAGGACCCTTGTCTCAATGAAACCTGCAATTCTGTCCACCAGAGCTTAAGATTGGAGGAGGGTTTCTTGACTACCGATGGTGCTTCATTTTCATTTGCTGCCGGATCAGATCTTGATGTTGATGAAGTGGTTATTTACTATACCATTACGGACAATTATGGGAAAACTTCCAAACCCCAACCATTGACGCTTAAGATTTATGCTTTTCCGGAGGCACCAGTAATTTTTGAAGCGGATGAATTTGAGGCAGATGAACGCATCCCCGCAGATAATTTCAGGTTATGCGAAGGGGAAGAGTTGGAATTGAAGGCTTTTTCATCTATCGAAGGTTCTTATCAATGGTATAAGGACGGGGAGGAATTGGAAGGAGAGGTGACAAGCAATTTAAAAATTCCATCTGCTGGTGTATATTCGCTCTGGGTTTTTAATGATGCAAATTGCTCCACCATGTCCCAGGAGGTGGAAGTCACTTTTCCCTCACTGCCCGAAGTGGAGATACAGGAATTGATAGTGTCTTGCGGAGAAGAATATGTGGATCTGCGGCTAAGCATCGAAGGATATGATGATATGTGGTATGATTATGAAGTCACAGCCCCGGACGGAAGCCTTTTCATCAATGAAGAATTAAGCTCACTTCAGCAAGCCGGAGCGTACAAGATCAGGATAAAACATAAAGACCTGGACTGCTGGTCGGAATATTTTCCTTCCGAGCTACTTATGGTCGAGAATCCTGTAACAGCGGATTTTAAATATGCGGTGATTATGGGAGACGGGGGGCAG
>DATGMS010000037.1:0-5752 GCA_035307285.1 Cyclobacteriaceae bacterium | reverse complement strand
CTAAACTCCTCCATAAAGCTTGAAAACCATATTTTTCAAGGAAGGACTGCTGACGGCGTAGTGCATGGCTTCCGCGATTTCCCCTGAACTTACCCATTTGGAAAAATCCTTGTTCTCCATCGCTTCCCGATTTTCAGGGGTATCAATAATACTGGGCACAAACACATGCGACCGAATGGCCGTGCCAGCCACTTCTTGGTTGATCAGGTCGGAGAGCTGAAGAATTAGCCCCTTGCTCAAAGAATATGCCGCGGCGGTTTTCCCTTGTTCCGGCTGCAAAGCCGGCCGGGCTCCCACCAGCAGAAACCTTCCTTTATTGGCTTTTTTCATAGGGGGGAGAAAATGCCTGACCATATTGTAGGCACTGTAAAAGTTGAGACTTATCATTTCGGATAGTTTTTCCAAGGGCGTATCCTCAATAGTGCCGGGAGAATAACCGCCTACTAGAAGGGCAATGGCTTCTATCTCGCCATATTGATAAGCGTATTCTTTGGCAAAAGCTTCTACGGATTTTTCTTGAGTTAGATCCACTTCATAGATGTCATCCGCTTCCTCGATTTCTGCCCCGCTATCAGGGCGAACAGTGGCAATGACCTTATAACCTTCCCTCTTGAATTTACCTATCACCCCTCTTCCCAAATTTCCGGCTCCTCCGGTGACAATGATATTTCTATCCATAATAACTTATTCTTATGTTTGTGAAATTATTTAGTACTCTAACGTAGTGACCTAAATTTAGGATTAAATTTTTGAAAAAGGCATGATAGCGTCAAAAACAGAAATACAGGAAAGGGAAAATCTCAAAAGGACAATATTTTTAATCAAGCTGGTTATATTTATTTTGTTGCTGGTGTTCGGGGGCCGACTGGTCAAGAATTCAGGAGAATGGGAGGATTCAGTCAGAAACATATTAGTTGCAATCAGTTTTTTTCTAGGGGGGAATATCATCATTTCGCTTGCTCGGATTGTCACCGTAAGATTATATCTGCGAAAGAAGAGCCACGATCCGATGAGGAGCAATTTTGTATTAGGGATCAACAGGATTGCAGAGATCCTTAACGCGGGGATTTTCATCATCGCTTTGATGCTGTTTTTCGGGACCAATCCGCTCGAGTTTTTTACGAGTATTACCATTGTGGCGGCGGCGATTGCCATAGTCTCAAAGGACTACATCACCAATATGATCAACGGTTTGATTATCATGTTTTCTGATCAGCTGACGTTAGGGGATTCCATCAAGATCGGTGAATATGAGGGGAAAATTACGGATGTGACGCTGTTGAACATGATCCTTACCAACGAAGATGCAGATCTTGTCATGGTGCCCAACAACCTTTTGCTCAGTTCTTTGGTGGTGAACCACTCAAAACAGCATGTCAGAAAGCTAACTTTTGAATTTGATATGAAGATAGTTCCGGGTTTGGACGTAAATGAAGTCGAGGACAAAATTCGGAAGGCACTTGACGGCTTTGATCCCCATGTCAATAAAAGCAGTTTTTATCTGAAGACCCTCACCATCCACAAGGAGGATGTGAGGTTTAAGTGCCAGTTTTTGTTGAACACTTTTAAGAAAGAAAAGGAAAGGGAAATCAGACGCAAAGTAAACCAGACCATTATTGAGATTGCGCGTGACCACTGATAAGGAAAATATCTTTGATCTGGTGTACCAGATCGTTCACATGATTCCCCGTGGAAAGGTAACTACCTATGGGGCAATTGCAGCTTGTATAGGCTTGAAAAGTGGGGCGAGAATGGTGGGCTATGCGATGGGTTCCGCCCATGCTGTGCGCAGCCTCCCTGCCCACCGGGTGGTGAACAGCACAGGAATGCTTACGGGTAAGCATCATTTTGGAGAACCTGGAAGAATGCAGGCATTGTTGGAAGCAGAGGGTCTCAAGATCAAAGGCGATAGAGTGCAAGATTTTAAAAAGTGTTTTTGGGATCCAGCCCAAGCGATAGAACTGTAGGAAATCCGTGAAACGAAATACAGCTGTGAGGCATACTTCATAGGTTTCTGAAAATGTTATTCACCCATTAATAAATTGTATTTTTTCACCTTATTCGACAGATATGCTAGTTTTCCCGCCTCTTTGTATTCTCTTTTAAAATTAGTATTATATATAGGTGATATGCAGACCTACTTTGATAATATTCTAATAACGGTTAATATACGCACGAGGTATTTGATTCCTTCCTCTCTCTCTTGTTTTTTCGTGTGTTTATCTTTTTGTTAATAGCAAAAAGAAATCAGTAAATAACTTGTAAACTCAGAAACTTAATTTTACATTTGAAATACATTTTTGAGCATTTAAAAACTCTTCAATAATCCCAAGGTAATCGGATGGCCTTTAGAGGCAAAATGAAGTTGACGAATCGGTATTATTTTTAATAACAAACAGCAGTATGAACAGTGTTTTTGCAAGCCGACACAATTTTATAGTGGTCAATTACGGGGAGGGTATTGGTACCAAGCAATCCTTGAATTTAAAAGATCCCGCACAAGTGGTGCTGAAGAGGAGTTTTGATGTCTTGTTTGCTGCATTGGTAATCGTTTTTGTTTTCTCTTGGCTATTTCCCGTGATTGCTTTACTGATCAAAAGCACCTCCAAGGGGCCGGTTTTGTTTAAACAACTAAGACACGGAAAAAACAATGTGCCGTTTTATTGCTATAAATTTAGAACCATGCAGGTCAACGATACCGCTGATACCCAGCAGGCAACCAAGCATGACCCAAGGGTGACAAGGGTGGGGGCATTTTTAAGAAAGAGCAGTTTGGATGAACTGCCGCAAATGTTCAATGTGATCTTGGGTGACATGGCGATAGTAGGTCCTCGTCCGCATGCCATGTTGATGAACGAAAAGTTTTCGGAAGGAATAGACAATTTCATGTTTCGACACACGGTAAAGCCTGGAATCACTGGTTTGGCGCAGGCCAAAGGGTTCAGAGGGGAGACTAAGGACTTTTATGATATTTATTCCAGGTGTAAACTGGATTTATTTTATATAAAGAATTGGTCGATTGTTTTGGACCTGAAAATCGTCGTCTGGACGGTTGCCTCGCTATTCATCAACAAGGATCGGGCGTATTGATTAAGTTGTATTCGCAAAGAAGTTAATTTAGGGGTTTTGATAAAGGTGATTTGTGGGATTGTTTCTAATCAGAAGCAATCCCACAAACATTATAAGACCATTTAAAATCAGGATCTCAAACCCGAATTTGTAACCATAGAACCATTGTTCCGAGTTGTAGTTGAACACAAATGCAATCAGGGGTGACAACATTGCCAAGTAGGGGACATATTTGTCTTTAATGCTGAATTTGGTGAACAGGCCGAAGGCGTAAAGCCCCAGCAACGGGCCGTAAGTGTATCCGGCAATGATAAATACGGCATTGATGACGCTCTGGTCATTGATCCATCGGAACATCAGAATGGTGAAAAACATCAAAGCGGCAAATGCGATGTGGACTCTTTGCCGGACTTTTTGCTGTTTCTCCTTGGGGTACTTTCTTTCGATTTCGAGAAAGTCGTAGCAGAAGGAGGTCGTCAGGGCCGTGAGCGTCGAATCTGCACTTGAATAGGCTGCCGCAACGATTCCGAGTACAAACACTATTCCCACAACAGCAGGAAAGTGCTCTACGGCCAACATTGGATAAAGGTCGTCAGATTGAAGAGGAAGAGCAATCCCGTGGGTTTCGCTATAGAGATAAAGGAGCACACCCAAGGATAGGAACAGGAGGTTTACGAACACCAATATGACGGTAAACCAAACCATGTTTTTCTGGGCGTCACCAATATTCCGGCAGGTCAAGTTTTTTTGCATCATATCCTGGTCTAATCCGGTCATGACGATGACAATAAAAATCCCGGAGATAAACTGCTTGAAAAAATTGGTGCTGTCCTGCCAGCTCCAGTTAAAAATTGTAGACCTGTGATCATCAGCTACTACTGTAATCAACTCGGAAACGCCAGAAAGCCCCAACTCTTTGCCCACCAGGTAGAGGGTGGCCACCACCGCCGCAAGCATAAATGCAGTCTGTAGGGTATCTGTCCACACGACCGTTTTGATCCCTCCTTTGCGGGTATAGAGCCAGATCATCGAAATAGTGATCAGTACAGACATCCAAAACGGGATTCCCCAATGGTCAAAAAGAATAATCTGTAGTACCCCCGCTACCAGAAATACCCGGATCGAAGAACCTAAGGTGCGGGAGAGGATAAAGAAGAACGCACCTGTTTTATAGGACCAAAAGCCAAACCTGGTCTCCAGATAAGAATAGATGGAGATAAGGTTGAGTCGATAGTAAAGTGGCAATAAGACTGCGGCGATGACTGCGTATCCGATAATATAGCCGAGAACTACCTGGAAATAGTAAAAATTGCTGTTGCCGACCTCCCCTGGTACCGAGATAAAGGTGACCCCGGAGAGGGAAGCGCCGATCATCCCAAAAGCCACTAGGAACCATGGTGACTGGCGGTCTCCGGTAAAAAATGATTCTGAAGTGATTTTTCTTGAGGTGAGCCAGGAGATCAGATACAACAGCGTGAAATAGGATGCAATGACTATTAGAACTAAATTAGAATCCATAGAGTTGGTCTGTAAAAGGTGCTAATTTGTCCATAATTATTAACTTTGCAAAATGATACCATTAGAACATAACAAGGAAGAAGAATTCGAAGTATTGCTGGAGGACCTAGTGGATACCGAAGAGTATGATCTGGTTGTTTTTAATGATGATGTAAATACGTTCGAGCATGTAAGCAAGGTTCTTGTAAAGGTTTGTAAGCATACCCAAGAACAGGCAGAACAGTGCACTTTTATCATTCATTATAAGGGGAAATGTGCGGTTAAGAAAGGCGCAAGAAACCAGCTCAAACCAATGTGCCAGTCCATATTGGATGCAGGGATACAGGCAGCCATTCTTTAAATCCAGTACTTAGTGAATTTCCCATCGAAACTTGTCGAGGATGCGGTGAATGAAATCAGCCGTCTTCCCGGCATTGGCAAAAAGACCGCTCTCAGATTAACGCTTCATTTGTTAAAGCAGAAAGAGGCAGTATCCGGTTCCTTGGCAGAAGCCATCCTAAAGATGCGCAACGAAACACAATACTGCCGGTATTGCCATAATATCTCCGACAGCGACACCTGCTCGATTTGCGAAAGCCCGCACAGGGACAAGAGCATTTTATGTGTGGTAGAAGATGTTCCGGATGTATTGGCTATAGAAAATACCTCTCAGTACAAGGGCCTCTACCATGTGTTGGGCGGGATAATCTCCCCTATACACGGCATAGGTCCGGAGGAGCTGCACATTGAATCTCTGATCAATAGGGTGGACAGCCGGTCAAGCGAAGACAGGGTGTCGGAAGTCATTTTGGCTTTGAGCGCCACCATGGAGGGAGATACCACCTCTTTTTATATTATGCGGAGGTTAAAGGATAAAGGGGTTAAAGTGAGCACGATTGCCCGCGGAATCCCTATTGGTGGGGAACTGGAATACACCGATGAGGTCACCTTGGGCAGGAGCATCCTTACGCGGATAAATTATTCCACAGAATAATTGAAATGTTTTGCAGTCTCCGATTGGATTTCTATATTTGCGCTCTCATAAAGGCAAATGGGCCTTTAAACAATAATGGGGGATTAGCTCAGTTGGCTAGAGCGCTACACTGGCAGTGTAGAGGTCATCGGTTCGAATCCGTTATCCTCCACTTAGGCCTTTCGGTTTATTCCGGGAGGCTTTTTTGTTTTT